>JACQXX010000111.1:5933-71892 GCA_016208495.1 Acidobacteriota bacterium
CGCCCCCATGGGCGCGGGCGAAGTGGGGAGAAACAATGGGTAGCCCTTGGATCCGGTGGTAGGCCCAAAGCAGCCAACCGACCGGCTATCCGACCGGCAACGCTTCGCGGTGCAAAACCAAAACCTGGGCGTAACAGGACGCCCCGCCCCCAGGAACTTATTTTTTAACGCTCCCTAAGGGTTTCGAAAACCCTGAACCCTGAACCCTGAACCCTGAACCCTGAACCCTGAACCCTGAACCCTATATGAATCAACCGCTTCGAACACTCATCCTTTGTACTGGAAATTCCGCCCGCAGCCAGATGGCTGAAGGGTTACTCCGCCACGATGGCGGCCCGGCGTTTGAAGTCCATTCGGCTGGAACCAAACCGAGCCTGGTCCGCCCAGAAGCCATTGCTGCGTTGCGTGAAATCGGCATTGACATCACCAGTCACTGGTCAAAATCGGTGAATGATTTCGCCGGGCAGGAATTTGACTATGTGATCACTGTGTGTGACAACGCCAAAGAAAATTGCCCTTATGTTCCAGCCAAAATCCGGCGCATCCACTTCAGCTTTGACGATCCGGCTGCCGTCACAGGAACTGACGAAGAACGACTGGCTGAATTTCGACGCGTGCGCGATGAAATCCGTACCTGGCTCACTGACTTTATTCAGGAGGTTCAATAAACACCTATGGAACACTTAGAGATTGCCGCCGCCATTTCACTGGCCCTTTTTTCAATCTTTGCCGCCGTTGACGGCATTTATTTGCACCTGTGGAAATATCGCCTTCATGCCCGACCAGAAACTGTTTTTGAGCATAAATTGCACACGTTACGGGCATTTTTGTTTATTCCAACCCTGTATTTGCTGTTTGCGAATAATTCAGCCGGAATCGCGCTCTGGGTGGGTTTACTGTTTGTATTGATTGGTTTTGTCGTCGAATTTTGGGACGTGTTTTCCGAAAACGAGAGCCGAAGAGAACTGGGTGGGTTGACCTCGTTTGAATATGCCCTTCACGTAGCAATTACCATTTTTCAGGTACTGGCCCTGGCGTTCCTTTTTGCTAGCAAGCCGCTGGCTGCCTGGAGCCTTGATGCTGGTGTCCTTTTGCCAACCAGCCTGACACCATTTCTGAAAATGACCGGTACCAATACACTGATTGGAACTCTGGTGATGGCCGGTCTGCATGTCTGGCTCCTGCGCCCACAATATCGCCAGGGAAACCGCCTGATTGTCGTTCGAACCTGCTGCTAAAAAGAATGAAGAAAGTGGTTAGTGGTTAGTGGTTAGTTCCTGGTTCTTGGAAGCTATTGATTTCTAATCACTAACCACTAAATGGCTTCTTCATTCTTCATTCTGCCCTTGATGACAACTCGATTGAGGTTACTCAGTTTTTCAATATGTGCCTGCCATTGCTCGTCCAACAGGACTGAAAATTTCCCAGGAAAGGCTTCACCGCTTTTTTTCGGCTTGTATTTGAGCCCTTTGGCGGCTGGCAGGTTTTTGAGTTCTTTCAATTGAAGCGTGTCACTTCGGTCACGAACCGCCGAGTCCAGTTCAAAGCGGACAAACAGGACTTCTGATCCGTCTTCGGCTTCAATTTCATCGTCAGCTTCATAATAAGGACAGTACGACGGGCTCAATCGGGCATATTCCGCATCCAGAAATCGCTTTTGCTCATCTTCTTCGGCTGCCACAATCGTTCCCCGCGCAAAAATTCCGCATTCGTCTTCCTCCATCCAGTTGTCCAGAAAGAAAACCTGGTCACCAACTTTCACCGCGCGGCACGAAATCACACTCCAGCGATCAGTGTAAAAATGTCCTTGTTCGAGATAGTTCGCCATATCCCAGTAGTCATAGAAAATATCAAGCTGATCAAACAATATTCTGGTTGTCATATGATTCAGGGTTTTGGAGTTTCAGGGTTTTGGGTTTCAGGCATTGTACCTTGAATTTTCATCCAAAGCCTGTAACTTGTTGCCCATAGATTCAATCCATTCAGTTATTCCAGCAAAACCCCCGACCCACTCACGAAGGTGGTACTGACAACTGACTCAAATCACCCAGGTGGTTTGACTACTCGCTACTCGCTTTTCTTTCGCTACTTCGCTACTTTGCTGTTTTCCTCTATGCGCCGATTGTTATTCAAGTCCAATCAGGTACCGGTTTTCAAAATTGACGAGCAGTTCGTTCAGCTTGAAAGCACCGCTTCGCCCTGGACTGGACTGTGTATTGAAATCCATCGTCTGCCGCCGCTTGAAGACGAACCAGACCTGGTGCCGCATCAACACACGTTGAGCATTCATCTCAGCCCGAAACCCTGCAATCTGGAATGGAAAATTGGCGGACAGTTTGAAAATCGGGTGATGCGACAGGGGGATGTGTGTCTGTTCCCCGCCCACGCGACACTCCCGGCAGGTCGGTGGGATCAATCGGTGGATATTCTGCGGGTGGCGATTGAGCCCAGTTTTTTTGATCGCATCGCCGCCCAGGAAGGACTGTCACCCACCAGCGAACTCCCGTTGCGGCGCGATATTGTGGACGTAAGAATTTTCAACCTGGCTCAAGTACTCAAGGTTGAACTTGAAGATGATTGCCCCAACGGGGCCTTGTTTGGTGATTCGATTGGCACCGCTCTGGTCATCCATTTACTCAAGAGTTATGCCACTCGACCACTGGTTATTCCAACGCATACCAACGGACTTGAACCAGCCCAACTTCGCCGGGTGACTGATTTCCTGAGAGCCAATCTGGATCAAAAAGTGACGCTCGAACAACTGGCGGAGCTGGTTGATGTCAGTCAGTTTCACTTTGCCCGGCTGTTTAAGCGCTCAACAGGACTTTCTCCGCACCAATATCTGATCAAGTTGCGGGTCGAACAGGCCAAGGAATTGCTGCTCAACCGAAATTTGACCATTGCCGACGTCGCCCAGGCAGTCGGCTTTACCGATCAAAGTCACCTGACCAACCACTTTAAGACCCTGTTGGGTATCTCCCCTGGAAAATATCGTTCCCGATAGCAAGAAATTCCTCAGATCCGCACGAAACTCCAAGACAGTTTTCTTCACTTACCGCTACCGTTTTTCACGGGTTCACTCCTCTTTCACTGAACCTAGAGATCCGTTTCGTCAGAATGGATTTTTGTTCCTAACCCAGAAACCTCACAGACCAGTTCCAGGTGTCAGTCATCCAGGCCGAGACTGGTCTGTTTTTTTTTCGTGCAGGAGTAGATTTTCCATCGCCTGTGTTGGGTGGCGGCGTGTTTTCCTGGGGCAGGAACCTCAAGTATTTCCAGGGGGTTGCCTTCGGCAAACACATTTATGGCATAGGTGACTCTGGTCTCGATTCAAAACTGGGCTTTTTCTGACATACCGTTTCTGGTATACCAGTTGAAACAAAATCCTCCAGACCAAAAAATCACCTTCCTGTATCGAGGTTTCGGGAAAATTCCAACAGGAGCCAAAGGTATATGCCTTCGTCACGCCATATACCGTGCACTCCGCTGGCCCGGCTTTGTCTGGCTGGAGTAATCGGTAGCCTTTTTGTGTCAGTTTCGTTCACTTCCTCTTCCACTCACCATTCCACTTTCCCAACCAAATCCAATTCGCTCACCAACAACTTTCACGTTGTCAGCTTCAAGGCTACACAGCGGGGGAATCCACATTTTCAATTTGAGAATGGGATTGAGTTTATTGCCCCTGATGAATCATCGGCAAAATCAGCAACCACTGACCTGTCTCCGGTCTCACTGGCAACGGCTGACTTTGACAGCGATGGAATGCCGGATGTCATGGCCGGGTATCAAACCGCAACGGGCGGCATGCTGGTGTTCTATCAAGGTTTGGCCGAAGCCGCTTTCCCAGGTCACCGATCACAAAAATCGGAGCCGATACTGGCATCACCACTGCGGGAAACCAGCCTGTGGATTTCAGTTCCGACGCGTCCTGATTTCCTCGGCGCCGGTGATTTTAACGGTGATGGAAAAGCTGATATTGCGCTGGCTCGTCGGGGTGATACCCGATTGTTTTGGATGGCGGGAACTGGAAAGGGCCAGTTTGCGGAAGCTTCGGTGCGGGGACTTCCGGGCCCACTCACAACCTTGACCACAGGTGATATCAACCGGGCCGATGGCCTGTCAGATTTAGTCATCGGCATTGCCACCGAATCCGGCGGTCAATTGTTGTGCTTTGAAGGTCCAGAAGGGGCGCTCCGTGCCGCGCCGGAAGGGATTGAACTCTCAGCGCCGCCGAGATCCATCTCAATTGGTGAAATTAGTGGAGGTCCGGAAACCGACATTGTGGTTGCTGCGGGCAATGAACTGGTCCTCATTCAAGGCCGCAACCGGAAACTCTCGATCAGCGATGATGATGTCGCCCCAATCCACATTGATCGGCGGTCATTTCCATTTGGATTGAAGTCAGTGGTCATCGGCAATTTTTCAGGGAGTGAACACCCCGAACTGGCATTGTTAGCCGATGAAGGGCAGGTTCACCTGTTAAGACACCCGGCCAGAGATCAGCTTTCAGATTGGGAACTGGTTCAACTTGGAAAACCGGTCACCACGGCGGAAACGCTGGTTCGCACCCGGTCTTCCAGCCTGGGCCATGATGATTTGATTACAGTTGGTCAACCATCCAGTTTGCAGGTCCTGACCTGTTTTTCCGATGACTCGTCAAAAAACCAAAGAACTCCTTCAGCTCTCAAGGCCGTGCAGGTTGACGTACCTTCAACAGTGGGCCAGCCAGTCCTGGTACTTCCCATGCAGCTCAACGGAGACGGGCTCAATGATCTGGTGGTTTTCCATCAAAACCGCAAGCGGCCATCCATCATTCAAACCCAGCCGATGGCGACGTTTACAGTCATCAGTACCTCAGACACCGGCGCTGGAAGCGGAACTTCGGGGGATTTGCGCTATTGCATCACCCAGGCCAATGCTTCGCCCGGTGCCGATACGATCAATTTCAACATTCCTGGGGCCGGAGTTCAGACCATTACTTTAACCGGGCCACTTCCGGTGATTACCCAACCCGTCACCATTGACGGATACACGCAATCAGGGACATCACCAAACACGCTTGTGGCTGGGAACGATGCCACGTTGCTGGTCGAAATTGACGGAACAGGGGTTGGAGTCAATCAGCGGGCACTTGAATTGGGAACTGGTTCGTCAAGTAGTCGCATCCGAGGACTGGTGATGAATCGAACCGCAGCCCTTTCAGCCACGGCGCTAGGGATTCGGTCCGACACCAACACGATTGACGGGAATTTTTTCGGAGTGAATCCGACTGGAACGACGGATCAGGCCAACCATTTCAGCCTCCAGATCTTTAGCGGCTCGGGAACGCTGATTGGTGGAACAACACCCCAAGCTCGCAACCTTCTCAGTGGAGCAACCAATGCCAATGTCTTTGTTAACAACAGTTCCAATCTTGCGATTCAAGGAAACTACATTGGTCCAAATGCGGCGGGAACGGCTGACCTGACACCAGCGGCCTTCAGTAACGGTGTGTTTTGTTTCAACTCCAGCTTGCTTGTCTTTGGCGGCACCAGTCCGGGTGCTGGGAACCTGGCGAGTGGGTCCCGAATTTCCCTGTACCTGGCCAATGCGGTTCCCAATGCGACAATTCAGGGAAATATTTTTGGACTCAATGCAGCGGGAACGGCGGTCATTCCCACGTTTGCGGGAATCCAGGTCGAAAACAGCGCGGATGCCCTGGTGGGAGGAACAACCTCAGCCGCACGCAACATTCTCAGTGGAAGCGATATTGGCGTGGGCATCGTGGATGCCACGACCAATGCCATAATCCAGGGCAACTACATCGGCACCAACCCGGCGGGGGATATGGCCCTTGGAAACGTCACCGGAATTGGAACCAGCCGATCAACCAGCGGTCATGTGATTGGAGGTACAGCGACTGGGGCCCGAAATGTCATTAGTGGAAATACCATCCATGGCATCTATCTCGACGAGTCAACCAATATCACCATTCAAAATAATTTGATCGGTGTGGCCGCCAATGGCACCAGCCCATTGGGGAACGAAGTCGGCATTGATATCGGCTCCGCCTTTGGGTTTGGGCCAGTTTCAAACACCCTGCTGGGAGGCACCAACCCCAATGAAGGCAACGTAATCGCCTTTAGTAACCGACAGGGCGTTTTCGTGGCTAACACCGGCACTGGCAACCGGATCCTCGGCAACCGGATTACCGGCAATGGACGCCTGGGAATTGATCTGGCCAATGAAGATCTCACCCTCAATGACGCGCTTGATCCAGATACCGGTGCCAACAATGTTCAAAATTACCCAACCATCAGCCCGGTTTCAGCCAGTTCGGTCAATGCCACACTCGACAGTTCGACCAGCAACACGGCCTATCCAGTTCGGCTGGAATTTTTTGCCAACGAAGCCTGCGATCAATTTGGTGCAGGCGAAGGCGATGAATTCCTGGGCTCAACGTCGCTGGCGGCGCCGGGAACCGTGCTCTTTACCTTCACGCCAGTGGCCGGTAAAGACATCATTACGGCCACGGCCACGGATGCCAATGGCAACACCTCTGAATTTTCCATCTGTAACCGGGCGCTCAATATTACCGCCGCGCCGGCGACGGTCACCGAAGGCAGTCCAGCTTCAAATATGGTGATTGCCAATGTCACCGACCCAAACCAGGCCGTGTTTACACTCAATGTCACCATTAACGGCGGCGCGTCGGCAACCAGCAATGGCGTGATGATTTCAAACCTCGTGATTGATGAAGCCGGAGCTGTCCACGCCGATGTGGTGGCAGATTGCGATGCGACCGACACGACCTTTACGCTTTCAGTAACCAACAATGTCAGCCAGATTGACACTGATACTCTGGCGGTGACGGTGACCCCCAATCCGCCACCGACATTGTCCTATGCCAGCCCCCAGTCAGTCTTGTTGGGAGGCCCTGAAACAATTTTTCCAAGCACCGGACCGCTCGACAACGGAACAATTTCCTCAATTGACCTTCTGAGCATTGTACCCAATACATTTACCGGCACGATTCTGGTGGATGACGGAACGGGTGTTGTTTCAGTCACCAATGCCGGGCCGTTGGGGAGTTATGTGGTGACGATTCGCGCCACTGACAACTGTGGAGACACAACCGACACCAGTTTCACACTGGATGTCGTGTGTATGGTGATGGTGACGGCCAGCAACACCGGTCCGTACTGCGAAGGCGGCACAATCCAACTGAACTGCACACCAAACGGTGGAACCGCGCCATATTCATTTGTGTGGAGCGGTCCAGGAGGATTTTCGTCAACCGACCAAAATCCAACTCGCCCAGCCACAGTAGCCAACGCGGGGCTGTATTCGGTTACGGTTACTGATTCCAACAATTGCAGTTCCACCGCTGCAACCACCACCGTGGTGGTCAATCCATTGCCGACCGTTTCGGCCAGCAACACGGGACCCTACTGCGAAGGCGGCACCATCCAACTCAATGCTACGCCAGGGGTTGGAACAGCACCGTTCACTTTTAGCTGGACCGGGCCCGGAGGGTTTACTTCTTCGGTTCAAAATCCAACCCGTCCAGCCACGACGGCCAATGCCGGGTTGTATTCGGTGACCATCACCGATGCCAACAATTGCACGTCATCCGCCGCCGCAACCACCACGGTCGTGGTCAACCCATTGCCAACGGTTTCAGCCGGCAATACTGGTCCTTACTGCGACGGCACCACGATTCAACTCAACTCGACTCCATCCGGAAACGGACCGGTTACCTTTAGCTGGACTGGTCCAAATGGCTTTACCTCTTCGGATCAAAATCCAACTCGTCCGGCCACGGCGGCCAATGCCGGTCTGTATTCGGTTACGGTCACTGACTCGAATAATTGCGTTTCTTCTCCGGCTGCCACCACCACCGTGGTGGTCAATCCGTTGCCAACCGTTTCGGCCAGCAACACGGGGCCCTATTGTGAAGGCGTCGGCACCATCCAGCTCAACGCCACTCCATCCGGAAATGGACCATTCACCTTTAGCTGGACGGGGCCGAACAGTTTTATTTCTTCGGACCAAAATCCAACGCTGGCAGCCACAGCCGCCAATGCCGGTCTGTATTCGGTGACCGTCACGGATGCCAACACTTGCGCTTCGTCCACCGCCGCAACCACCACGGTTGTCGTCAATCCACTGCCGACCGTTTCGGCCAGCAACACCGGCCCGTACTGTGACGGCACAACCATTCAACTCAACTCGACTCCATCGGGAAATGGACCGTTTACTTTTAGCTGGACTGGACCCAATGGTTTTACCGCTTCGGATCAAAATCCAACCCGACCGGCGACAGCGGCCAATGCTGGTTTGTATTCAGTCATGGTCACTGATTCGAATAGTTGTGTTTCATCCACTGCCGCAACCACCACGGTGGTGGTCAATCCACTACCGACCGTTTCGGCCAGCAACACCGGGCCGTATTGTGAAGGCGTCGGGGTCATTCAGCTTCAGGCTACTCCGACCGGAAATGGACCGTTCACCTTTAGCTGGACCGGACCAAACAGTTTCGTGTCAAGCCTTCAAAATCCAACGCTGGCAGCGACCATGGCGAATGCCGGAATGTATTCTGTCACGGTAACTGATTCCAACAATTGCAGTTCATCTGTTCCAGCAACCACCCTGGTTGTGGTCAATCCATTGCCGACCGTTTCGGCCAGCAACACCGGGCCGTTTTGCGAAGGCACGACGATTCAACTCAACTCAACGCCATCTGGAAACGGCCCATTTAGCTTTAGCTGGACCGGGCCAAATGGATTTACTTCAACACTCCAGAATCCAACGCTGGCGGCTTTGCTGACCAATGCCGGAGTCTATAACGTCACTGTAACCGATAGTAATACTTGTGTTTCAGTGACGGCTTCGACCACGGTAACCGTCAACCCAGCCACTACCATTACTTTGGATCCGGTTTCCGACACGGTGAATTCCGGAGAAACGGCAACATTTACAGTGACAGCGACTGGAACCGGCACCATTACGTTCCAGTGGTTTTATGACAGCGATTGTGATGGTCCAAATTCAGCGATTGCGCTCAATAACGGAGACCGTGATGGCCGGGTCACCATTACCTCTGATGCTGGCAGTACCACGCTCACACTGACCAACGTCATGTTCAGCGAACAAGGCTGTTACTTTGTCCAGGCGGTATCTGACTGCGGCACCGATACCAGTGCCAGCGCGACGTTACAGGTTCTGGCCACTGAATTGAGCCTGCTGTATGTCGCAGACACCAGCAACAACCGGGTGCAAAAATTTGACGCCACAACCTGGTCAATTATTGGAGCTGGAACCACCGGAACTGGCCCCGGTCAATTCCGACTACCAGAAGCCGTTACCGCAGACATCACCGGACAAAGGATTTATGTCGCGGATACCGGAAACAATCGAATCCATTATTCAACGGATGGAGGCATAACCTGGGCCAATCTGGCCATCGCCGGCTCAGGGTTGAGTCAGGTTCGAGCCCCGCAAGGACTCACGCTCGATGTCCTGGGAAATCTCTATGTGGCGGATACTGGAAACAATCGGGTTCTCAGGTTTAACGGAGGTGTTCCAGGCCCAGCCGTCGTGGTCGCCCCCAGCGGCACGACAATTGGCAAAGTCACCGGTCCGCGTGGACTGGCGATTGATACCAGTTTCAATCTGTTTATCGCTGACACGATGAACAACCGCATTCAGAAACTGGCCAATGCCAGCGGGTCCCCAACCGCCAGTATCGTGGCAACAGTCGGTTCGGGCCTGTCTCCTGGACATGTTCGGGTTCCGGAAGGCGTTGCGGTTGATAACCTTGGGAATCTTTTTGTCGCTGATACCGGAAACAATCGGGTGTTGTTTTTTGCTGGTGGAGCCCCCGGGCCGGCAACGCTGCTCTGTGATACAGGCAGCCCCCTGGGACAGGTGCGGTTGCCGGAGGGCCTCACGATCAGTCAGGGAATTTTGCTCGGTGGTGCAGCAGGAACTTCGGCTCTAATTATCGGGGATAGCGCCAATAATCGGATTCAAGGGAGTTTGAATCCGACAACTCCAATCTCATTTGGTTTGGTGGGTGCACCGCTCGGTGGAGTTGGAAGCGGTGTTGGTCAATTCCGGAGTCCGAGCAAGATCAGGTGAGGACAGCGGGCTGAAGACTGAGGGTTTGGGGCTGAAGAAGACAAAATGTTCGACCTCGAACAATTTGTGCAATTTATTGAAAACAAATTGCTTAACCCAGCAAAGTAATTTGTTTCAATCTGCGATTTTTCCTTCAACACCCAGGTTCTCAGGGTTCAGCCCGATGTCTTCAGCCCTTAGCCCTGGTTTTCTCAGCCCTGGTTTCTACTCAGGAAATCCCGGCGAAGTCTTCGATGTGATCTATAAAAATGGGGGAAATTCGCCCAAAATCATCCTGAAGGCGTTCGATATCGTCTTCACCAAGGTAGTCGCCGCGTTGAACTTCAATAAATATCAGCACTTCCAGGCCGGGATTTTCAATGCGGTGTGCCGCCTGAACCGGAATATCAATTACCTGGCCTGGTTCGAGCAGCACTTCGTCACCGTTGAGCGTGACTTTTCCAACGCCTTGCACGACGAACCAGTGTTCCGTGCGGTGGGTGTGTTTCTGATAACTCAGTCGTTTTCCAGGTAAGACTTCGATGCGCTTGACTTTATAGCCGTCGGCTTCGTCCAAAACCGTGTAGCTTCCCCAGGGCCGACATTCAAACTTCGGGGAAGAAATATCGGATTTCTCAAGTATCACAGATTGTTCCTCTAACTCAGTGGTGCTTTTCGTGTTGGGCCGGAGTGTGACGCGGTGGCCCGTTTGGATGTTGCTTCCAAAGCGCTGCATTATCAGGTCTTACACCAAGAAGGTCAAGTGTTGGGGTCATAAGCGCCAGGATAAGGGAACAGAGTCTGATCTGAACAAGGGACAAGGTGACAGGGTGACAGGGTGAATTTCTCACCTTTCAAACACCCTGAACCCTAAACCCTAATAGTTCGGCACGCGATACACCATCACCGTGGCCGATTTGGGGCAGGCAATTTGAAATTCGACCGATGCCAGCACGGACTTTGGCGCCTGGCTACGCGGAATTTTCTGGAAACCAAAGCGGCGAAAGAAAGTCTCAGCCGTGGTTGTCAGCAACACAATCTTTTTCAACCGCTGCTGCCCAGCCTGACCAAGCAATCTGGAAACAAGCTGTTTTCCAACTCCACTTCCGCGCTCTGATTCTGCAACGGCTACTGAGCGCAACAAGGCGTCTTTTCCATAACGCTCCATCCCGGCACACCCAACCAGCTTTCCATTTCGATACACACTGGTTAATTCAAGATTTGGTGATTCAATCCCAGCCACGGGAAGATGCGAATCAAGTAACAGGCTTCGGATTGACTCAAGCTGATCTGGGCCAACTGCCTGGAAGGTTAAATTTTCATCAGGCAGTGATGTGGAAACACCACAAGCAACCGAACCGGAAAGTTCGATTCGCAACGCATCTCGAATCAGGCGAAGTGCTTCAAAAACCTGAGGTTGTTGTTCAGAGCCGATCCGGTTTAAAACGCGTTCCGCCTGGGTATCAAGTACCGTGTTGAGATTCTCAAACCGCTTGTGTCCGGCTTCAGTCAGCGAGAGCAAAACCGCGCGGCGGTCTTCATCACTCTGAACCTTGGCAATCAGACCTTCCTGCGCCAGCGATTCAACCGCCCGACTCGTCCAGCTTTTATCCAACCCGACCCGGCGGGTAAGGTCCGCCAGTGTCAAGATTCCATTTCGCCCAAGTTCGCTGATGATAAAACACTGGGTTGACGTCGTTTGGTCACAACCGGCCACTGCCAGTCGTTGTAATTGAAGGTGCAATCGGGCGGTTTCGCGCAAGAGAGCCCCTATGCGTTCGATGTCTTTTGGTGAATCCATATTGGGGTTCCGGGGTTCCGGTTCTTTGAAGGATGTAAGGGATGAAACCATTCCCTGTTTGCTTGTCACGTTAGCATTTCAAAATATCATTGTGAATAGCAACAAAATAGCGAAATAGCAAGTAGTGCCCTGTCAAAACAGCCTTTCACTATTTCACTATTTCGCTATTTCGCTCCTGGTTTGCGGCTCAGACAGCAACGTGGTGGCTTTCACGTACAATGATGTCTGCCACGGCTGTGCGCAACCGCTCCAAAATCCCTTCGTTGGTGGTGCCACGGATATCAACCGGGTAAAAATGAGCCTCATTAAATCCGGTGTTGCGAATGATCCGCTTAAACAACTTTGATTGCACTTCTGGAGCACAGGCACCTGACAGAATATAGGTATCCGGGCCTGCCGATTGAAAAATGTCCATCAAGGCCGCGTTCCCTCCTTGACCACACAATTGTGGGTTGACCAGGCTGTACTTCACATCCAAATCTGACTCGATTTGGAATGGAAGTGTGTTCATGTCAGCATCTTTAAAGGATGTACACATCCCCTTACAATTACAAAGCACAACTTTGATTTCCATAATGCCTCCATTGGACCAGACGAGAAATGTCTGAATCCTCGATTTTGAAAAGGCAATTCACGTACCTGGAAATCAAAATGGCCGCTAGATTTCAACCATGGCTGGAATATCTGATTTCCCAGTGATTTGGCGACCATCAGAGTTTCATTGACTGTTAGCCAAAATATGTCTGTACCGTAGAGTCAAGAGATTTCACCCGAGACATGGTCAACACCTGGACCAACTGAGGATTTTTCCCCAGGTTGTTGATGAGAGCCTGTCCAAAAATCATTCAGTGCCAGTGAAAGAGCAACCGGATCGTAGGCTGAACACTGGACTTTCAGTGATGTACAGTATGATTTGCCGAGACCTTGACAGAGAAAAGAAGCTGGGTTGACCACTCGCCACTCGCTACTCGCTTTTAGTAGCTCCGGGTAAGTCCGCCATCCACGGTGACACTTTGCCCCGTGATGTAGCCAGCTTCCTCTGATAATAAAAAGGCCACCGTCCGAGCAATTTCCTGAAGCTGTGCCGGGCGGTTCATTGGGATGGCCTGTCGTGTTTCGTCTGAAATTTCATAATTTTCGACATATCCAGGCAAGATGCAGTTCATGCGGATATTGACGCGAGCATAGCGGTCGGCATAGAGCTTGGTAAAACTCGATAGCGCCGCACGCAAAACCGACGATACCGGCATTGGCAAAGACGGCATGCGCATGGTGAATGAGGAAATATTGACGATTCCGCCGCCACCCTGCAGTTCCATCACCGGGGTGACCAGTCGTGACATCCGCACCACATTTAAGAGCAACAAATCCAGCCCCTTGTGCCAGTCTTCGTCCTGAATATCGAGTAACTCGCCTTTGGCTGGATGGCCGGTGTTGTTCACCACGGCATCAATCCGGCCATATTTTTCGAGTGTGGCGGTGACCAGTCGTCGGATGTCGGTTTCTTCGGTTACCGAACCAGTAATGCCAAATCCGCCAAGTTCTTCCGCCAGGTCTTCGGCTTCGGTCGAACGCGACATCAGTGCCAGTTTATAGCCGCGATTGGCAAGTTCACGCGCACAGGCGGCGCCCATTCCACGACTGGCTGCCGTGATAATGGCAACTTTAGGTTCCTTCATCGTGAGAGTTCCTTTGTGATTTGAATGAGTTTTGAAAATGTTGCCGGATGCGTTGTAAGACCTGGATGGCGGTCTCAACCTCAGTTACGTCCACGCCGGCAATCAGAGGAATCAGTTCATTTGAAATCCTGGTTGAAAGCTCTTCAAAGACCGTTTCACCTTTGGCCGTCAGTTGCACCAGTTTGGAGCGCTGATGGTCAGGGTTTTCGATCAACTCAATCACGCCATCTTTGATCAGTTCGTTGGCCAGAACCTGCATCCGCTGACGGGTGACCGAACGCAGGCGAGCCAGTTGCGGCACGGTGCGTGGGCCATGGAGCTTGAGCAGGCGGAGCATCCCCCAGTATCCACCACCTGATTGAGTCACCACACCGATCTGTTTTCCAGCCGCCCGGAGGGTAAAAAACATTTCCAGCGTCTCAATCAAGAGGGTTTCAAGCGCCTGGGCCAGGGCTGGCGAGGGTAATGGCAGATCTGGTTTGGGGTTCATCTGTAAGGTTCCATTCTCAAAAACCGCTATTTGTCCGGGTTTCACTGGTTTTGTCAAGCTTTGGAGACAGAAGACTCAGTTGGCCTCCACCCTGGTTTCTCCCGGCAACCAGGGTAAATTTTCCAATTTTATTTGACTTCATCTCATAATAACAATCAAATTGTCATTATGACAATCAAATTGTCATAATAGTAAATCACCAAAACCTGGAGAAAAAAAGATGAAGTACCTGTATTCTCAGTTTGGAAATCCACGTGGTCTGATAGGACGATTGATTGGCTGGCTGATGGCTGTCAAAAACAATGATCGAATTGACTGGACATTATCACGACTCGGGGTTCATCCGGGAGAACGGCTGATTGAAATCGGATATGGTCCCGGAGTTGCCATTGAAAAACTTATCCAAAGCACACCACAGATTCAAATTGCAGGCATTGATCATTCTGAAACCATGTTTGTGCAGGCTCATCGGCGCAATCTCAAAGCGATTCAAACGGGTCAGGTCACATTGCAGGTTGGAACTGTGGCACCGCTTCCATTTGCTGATTGTTCTTTTCACAAAGCGCTCACCATCAATTCCAGTTTTTTTTGGCCCGACCCGGTCGAAGGGTTTCGCGAACTGCTCCGAGTGTTGAAACCAGAAGGAAAAATCGCGGTGACCGTTCAGCCTTTTTTTGCCAAAACCGATGATCAGTTTCAGAAAACGGGAACGACCCTGGTCACTCAGTTGCAGGAAGCCGGGTTCCAGCTCATTTCACTTGAACGAAAACGCATGACGCCGGTTGATTGCTGGTGTGCAACCGGGCTGAAAAAACCGAATTAAACCATCTATTTTTTGACAGGTGTCTGAATTTTCGATACTTGTCTGTATATTGAGACAGCACACTTTTGATTGAGGTCCTATGAAACTCTTTGTCACCGGCGGCGCCGGGTTTATTGGCTCACACGTAGCCGACGCATTTCTGAACCTTGGTCATGAAGTCGTCATTTTCGACAACCTTTCGACTGGACGACGTGAAAATATCAATCCCCAGGCCAGATTTATCGAAGGCGACCTGTGCGACGATTCGTTGCTTGACATTCTGAGGGCTGAATCTCCTGATGTTATTAGCCACCATGCCGCCCAGATTGACGTTCGCAAATCAGTCAGCGACCCGCGATTTGATGCTCAGGTCAATATTTTGGGTTCAATTAACTTGCTTGAAGCTGCCCGTCAGGCTGGTGTCAAACACGTGATGTTTGCCTCGACCGGCGGCGCGATTTACGGAGAGCAAGATTACTTTCCCGCCGATGAAAACCATCCGTTGCGCCCCTGTTCACCCTATGGCATCGCCAAACTGTCGGTTGAGAAATACCTGGATTACTACCGGCTGATCTACGGTCTGAAGACGACTATCCTGCGCTATGCCAACATTTACGGTCCACGCCAGAACCCGCATGGTGAAGCCGGAGTGGTCGCAATTTTCTGCGAACGGATGCTTTCCGGCAAACCGCTGGTGATCAATGGCGAAGGGTTGCAAACTCGTGATTATGTGTTTGTCGGTGATGTTGTCAAAGCCAACCTGTTTACCCTCAACGATGACCACAGCGATATTTACAACGTTGGCACGGGTGTTGAAACCACAGTGGTTGATATCTTTCGCCACCTCCGCGAAGCATCGGGCCTGGATGCCCCTGAACATTACGGTCCGGCCAAAGCCGGTGAACAATTCCGGAGCGTGCTCACCTCGCGCAAACTCTTTGAACGCTTTGGCTGGAAACCCCAAATGCCAGTGGCCGAAGGGTTAAAACTCACGCTCGAAAGCTTTCGCAAACTGGTACAGTAATCACTCCGATTTTAATGGAATTTGGAAAAGATCTTATGCAAAACCTGCTTGTGACTGGTGGATGCGGCTTCATCGGAAGCAATTTTATTCGATATCTGCTTGAAGAATCAGAGTTTACCGGGCGTGTGATCAATCTTGACGTACTCACTTACGCCGGAAATCCGGAAAACCTGGCCGGTCTGGCAATGCGGTTTCCAGAGCGCTACCTGTTTGTTCAGGCTGATATTTGTGATGCCGCTAAAGTGGCCGAAGTTTTTGACAGTCACCAGATTGATGCGGTCTGTCACTTTGCCGCCGAATCACACGTTGACCGCTCGATTGTCAATCCGGGGGCGTTCATCCAGACCAATGTCGTCGGCACCTACACCTTGCTTGAAGCCGCCCGTCAGCGCACAGACCGGATTTCACTTTTTCATCACGTCAGCACTGACGAAGTCTATGGCAGTCTCGGCGACGAAGGCTTTTTCACGGAAGATAC
Organism: Acidobacteriota bacterium; assembly: GCA_016208495.1. Classification (NCBI taxonomy): domain Bacteria; kingdom Pseudomonadati; phylum Acidobacteriota; species Acidobacteriota bacterium. The sequence goes on from JACQXX010000111.1 coordinate 22,309, forward strand.
CCCCTATCGTCCGACCAGCCCTTATTCAGCTTCCAAAGCCAGTTCGGACCATCTGGTTCGGGCCTATTGTAAAACCTACGGGTTGCCAGTGACGATTTCGAACTGTTCCAACAATTACGGCCCCTATCATTTCCCGGAAAAACTGATTCCGCTGATGATTCTCAACGCGCTCGAAGGCAAGCCGTTGCCAGTGTATGGCGATGGTCGCAATGTGCGCGATTGGCTCTATGTCCGCGACCATTGCACGGCAATCTGGACGGTGATGAATCGAGGACGATGCGGACAGACCTACAACATCGGCGGCCACAATGAAATCCGAAACTTGGCCGTGGTCGAGACCATCTGCACATTGCTAGATGAAATGGTTGAGCCGTTGCCCATCGGACCACGCTCCAATTTAATTACCTTTGTCAAAGACCGACCCGGTCACGACTGGCGCTACGCGATTGATTCAACCAAAATTCAACAGGAATTAAATTGGACGCCCGCTGAGTCGTTCGAAACCGGCATCCACAAAACCATCAGGTGGTATTTGGAAAACCGCACCTGGGTTGACCGCGTCCGCAGTGGTGAATACCAAACCTGGATGGCGACCCAGTATGGAGTGACAAAATGACACAGTGACAGTGGTTTATGCTTGATTCTCAATTCTTCATTCTTGACTACGCTTTGGTATATTTTTGACAGGGTGTGAATCTTTTGACGCATCCAACACTGGACAACGCAGGAAATTAGACTGAAACTTCTGAATGATGAAACCGTAATTTGTGCGTTCGCAAGCACTTGCTGTGAGTCCCGGAAAAATATTGCACGCTTTGGCAAGCAATTTGCACAACCCAAAGCCGCAACATTCATCACAGCATCAGGAGGAACGGCAAATGACATTTCGAATTTCACAAACCATTGACCGCACCGCTCAAAACGCAGACGTTTTAGTCGAAGGCATTCTGACCCAGGCTGAAGCGAAGCTGCTCGAAAACATTTGCACCGACCTGATGGACCGCGTGCAAAGCAACATCACAATCAACGTTTCCGGGGTTACACTGCAGGACGAAGGTGCCAAAGAACTCCTGCGGCAGATCAAAGCCAAATGCAGTTCATTGACACGATGTTCGTTTTTTCCCAGAAATTTGATTGAGGATTTTCACAATGGCGAATTCCAGCCCTGCTATTAAATTATTCCTTTTTGTACTCGGTGTGGCGTTGCTGACCACCGCAACCCCACACCCTGTCCTGGCACAAAAAAAACCGGCTCAAAAAGCGGAATCCCGCGCCACCCTGGCCGAAAAAGCTAAACAAAGCCACCAGGACCTTATTGAAGCGACCGAAAGTTATAAAACCAGTCTTGAAAAATTGATTGCCCTGTATGAGACCGATGCTCAAAACCAGGTGGAACGCCTTGGAAAACTCCAAACCCTTTTTGAGCAGGGTCTCATCGCCCGCCGCGAACTTGACGCCCAGCAACAAGCCATTGACTCTATCCAGGCCAAAATCAGTACTGCCCAAAACCAGATCACTCAGGCAGATTCAATGATTGTCGAAGTCCTCGCCCTTGATGAACAACTCAACCGGATGGCGCAAACCACCGCTCGATTTTCGAAATACACCACCGTTTCCATCAAATACAGCGGTACTCGCGGCTGGTCCATTTCAGAAGCCAGTTTCCTCCAGCAATTTTACCTCAACCGGTTTGGCCGCCAGCTCCCGATTACCGCCTTTGGTCAGTCAGCCACTCACGACAAGTTAGGCTATGACCACCATAATGCAATGGACGTCGGCGTTCATCCAGATAGCGCTGAAGGTCAGGCGCTGATGGAACACCTTCGCGCCAGCGGCATCCCGTTTCAGGCATTTCGTCAGGCGGTTCCAGGATCCTCAACCGGTGCTCACATCCACATCGGATTCCCTTCCCGAAAATTCTGATTGGTAACTGGTGTTTGGTTCTTCGTTCTTCGAAAGCATTGATTTCTAACCACTAATCACTAACCACTAACCACATTCTTCATCCTCACTGATGCACCAGATTCACCTGGGCGATAAGCAACGAGGCATCCGCAAAAGTATTGATTTGAATCAGCGACGGATCCGGGTCGGTTGGCTTCAAACCGAAGTCGCGCTGAATTGCCAGACCTTCGCCAGCCGTCAGTGACTGGCCCAGGCGGGTTAATTTGCTCATTTGTTTGGGAATACTACTCAAATAGCCTTCGAGTTGCTGCCAGGCGGCCAGCGGAGGCTTCCACGGACAGGCGGCTGGAAATTGCTGACAATAGGCCAGTAATTCATTTCCAATCGGGATTCCCGGAAGTGGCGCACGTGCCACGACAAAATACAGGCGTTCAATGGCCGGTTTATTGCCAAAATAAAACCATTGCAGTTGAGGGTTTAGCTCGCGACTCGAAGGCAACTCCATTGGGACATGCGCCAGAATCTGGTTCAATCCGCGACTGAGTCGAACATCCGGATACAGCATCACCGGTTCACCGTCATTTTCGCGGTAAAAAACATACACAAAACCATTGGTATTGGGCTCCAGGACAAACCGTAACGCGTCACCCGCCTGGAAAATCTGGGATGGATCAACCCGAACGGCCATTCCCGTCGGATTTCCCCGCAATCTGGCATAGAGCGAAATTCCAAGTCCCAGGCGCGGCACAGAGAGCGGAAATCCGATTTTAGGTGGACGCTTCCCCTTTGTAACAGGCGGTGTAGCCGGTTTTTTCCGGGTTACTAAAAACGCACTTCGCACGCCCTCATCTGTCTCCTCATTAGTTTGAGACGTATCCTGAGCCAGCCCCAGGGGACCAAACAGTCCAATCACCAGTACCACAACCATCCACAATAAAGATGTGCGCCGCATAATGCCCCCTTTTGAATGAAGAATTGAGAATGAAGAATTGAGAAAGTACATGGTGACTGGTGCTTAGTACTTGGGAACCAATATTTTCCAAGAACCAAGAACATTCTTCATTCTCAATTCTTCATTCTTCATTCTTCATTCTCAATTCTTCATTCTTCATTCTTCATTCTTCATTCGATCTTACTTTTCACGTTTTATCTCAATCTCAAACACAATCGGTTTTCCAGCCTCCCTGGATTCAGGCAACGCCAATCGAATGACAGACTCATCTTCAATGGTTCGCTTGAGTTGCACCTGATTTGTCTGACAAAACTCGTCAAAAGTTTTGACTTCTCCCGCAGTCAGTGCGGTTCCAGATTCCCTGGCGAAAAACTTTGGCTCTTTCAACTGGGTTGGCGAAAGAATTATCGTGAACCGGGTTGTCGGGCTGTCATCTCGAAGCCCAATCCAATGCTCTTTTCCGGCTGGGAATTCAAATTCCTGGTTCGCCAGCAAACGATTAGTCGTCAGTCCCGTATCAATTGCCGGTTGTGACGTCAAAAACGTTGTTTGGGTTTTATCTTCCCCAGGTGCAACCAGATAGAGATATCCATCACGAACCGGAGTCAATTTAAACTTAAACACTTCGTCGGCTTTGAAAGTTATTTCATCGGTTGTTTTCCGAGTTTTTCCACCCTGATCAACTTCCAATGTCAGGGCGACGACCTCACCTCGAACATTCCCGGTTATCCCGCCACTTCCCTCAGCATTTCCCGCAATGTACCGATAGGCAAGAAACGAACCAGCAATTGCCAGTACAGCCACTACTCCGGCCCACAACAAACTGCGATTTGCCCGATGATGAACCGCAGATCCGGCTGGTGGTTGGAAAGATCCAATGATCGGTGGTGGACCTTCCGGCTGGATCGGTTGGAAATCTGAAACTGGCGGCGATTGATACCCAACTGGCGCTGGCTGAGGATGAAAGACTGGTGATTCAATGGTTTCGGCCATTTGAGTGGCAGCCAGTGGCGGTGGCGTTTCAACTTTGAGCGCCATTCGGGTTCCGGGTAGCTGCGTAGGCCCTACCCCACCAGGAATCAATGTTTTGGCTGACTGTTTAGCTAAAACTGGCTGTGCCGCCTCACGAAACATCTGACGCATCACTTTGGCTGAGGCCGGGCGGCGCTCCCGATCCAGGGCCATCGCCTGTTGCAAGATTCCCGAAATCTCCTGTGGAACTCCTGGGTTGAGCCGATGAACCGGAAGCATTGGATCCGGCTCGCCATTGGCCACGGTCATCGCCCGCGTTACTGAATTGGGCGGAGATTCCCCTGAAAGCAAATGCCAGAGCGTGGCGCCAAGTGCATAGAGGTCGCTCCGGGCATCGGTGCTGATCTGATCAATTTGTTCTGGCGGCGCATAATTGACGGAATATCCAGCGACGCTGCTGCCGCCACCGCCTCGGGCCATTCCAAAATCAAGCAGGATGATCCGACCTTCAGGAGTCAACTTTAAATTGGCGGGCTTGATGTCGCGATGAATAATCGGCGGCTGTTGAGTGTGAAGATATTCGAGCACGTCCAGAATCTGATCCGCCCAGTCAAGCACCTGACTCAGTGGGAACGGTCCCGGCTGGCGTTCGGCCATTTGCTGCAAATCTTCGCCTGGAACATAAGCCATCACCAGAAAAACACCGTCGCCTTCGCTGAAATAGTCACTGACCTTTGGAAGTGCCGGGTGAAACAGTCCCGCCAGGAGTTTGGCTTCGCGTTCAAACGCCCGCCGTAAACGCTCGTCCTGAAACAGGGTCTCTTTGAGCGCCACCACGTTGCTGAGTCTGGTATCAGTGGCTCGATATACGGCCCCCATGCCACCTTTCCCGAGCAAGGATTCAATCCGATACCGATTTTGCAGAAGCGATTGGAGTGCAAGCATGGTGGGACCTCCTTTTAGGGTTTGGGGCTGAGGGCTGAGGGCTTGGGGTAAAAACAGAAAAAGACAAAAAGGACTAAAGTGACCAAAAGGACATAAACTCGAAGACCTCGAACCCCGAACCCCAAACCCCGAACCCCGAACCCCGAACCCTGAACCCTGAACCCCGAACCCTACTTCACAATTGCCAGTTGCAGTCCGTCGTTATTTCCGACAGCCGCCCGTGGATGCTGCCCGGTGAGTTCAGCCGTAATGCCTTTTTGTCGGAGCAACTGAATGTGACTCTCAACCGCTTTTGGAACTTCACCCCGGACGTACTCAAAAATTTCACCAGCGGTGACCAGGTTATCCCGATCCACATCCGCTGCTCCTTTGAGCCCTTTCAACAGAAAATAAGTAAAGACACCATGCCCGTCCCAAACCTGGCTTTCATATGACTTTTCGTCAATGTCGCTTGAGGTCAACACCGCAATTCCTTGCGCCCCATAAAGCAGGCTTTCAAAATCCTGGTTGATCAAATTCAACCCGAAATCCCGCATACCAAAGCCACCTGCCTGTGGATCGCCAGCCAAACCGGCGCTGTGACAGGTATCAATGAAACAAACCAGCCGTTTCGCCCGCAGATCCTTGGTCAAGCGGTCACGGAGCAACGTCATCGGGAGCGCCGACCGGGTAAAATCCTGCCCGGTGTCATAGGTCATAAAGTAGCGGGTTTTGCGGCTTCCAGGATCGGGGCCGCCATGTCCAGCCAGAAAAAATACCAGTAAATCATCTGAAGTCACCTGCTTGACCACGGTTTCAAGTGCTTGCTGGATACCGCCTAACGTGGCTGATTCATTTTCAATCAACAGAATATTTTCCGGTCGGAAACTTCCTCCCTGGCGACTCAGCAGAAAGTCACGAAACGCCCGTGCATCGGCATCAGCAAATTTGAGCGAATTGCCATGGAGATAGCGCGAAATCCCAATCACCAGCGCATATTTTTGACCAGTAAACTGCACGACGGAGCTGCCTGGCTTTGGTATTCCCACCCCCGACAGGCCATAGGGCGTCGAAATGACACAGGCGTTATACACTTCGCGCCCATCGGCCAGCTCGGCCAGCACTTCGATTGAATTTTTCCCTTCACGCAACAAAAACCCTGGCAATCGCCGCAAGTCAATCTTCATCAGTTTGCCCGCTGGCGTGTTGACCTTATCCAGAATCCGATTGGCTGCCTGCCCATTGATTGACAGGAAAATGCCACCATAGGTCACCTGGTCCGCCAGCGGTTTTGGAATTAGCACTTCAAGTCGGGTCAACCGGGTATGCGGAATCGGGATTTGTGGTGGCACAAACTGGGTGGTGTTCAGTTCGGGAAACATCACCAGAAACGGCAGTTCCTGAATTTCCCCTGGTCGTATCGAAGCCACCGCGAACGGAACAACCAGCAGTAAACTCACAATGGCAATCAACAGTCTGGTGTGGGTGCGCATGGCCATCTCCTGGACAAAAAGGACAAAAAGGACAAAAAGGACAAAAGGGACGAAAAGGACAAGCGTCGAAAACCCGGAACCCGGAACCCGGAACCCGGAACCCGGAACCCGGAACCCGGAACCCTAATTTTTCTTCCCTGGGTTCTTTTGAACCTGTGTGTTTGGCGGCGGCTGGTTGGCAGGCGGAGTCGTCACCGGGCTGGATTTCATCACCACGGGAAAAACCTCCTGAGCCGTGACATTGCTAGTTGGCGGGACAAACCAGGCCGTTTCTCCGGCTTGACTCATGTAGTCATACAAAATGTCCATATTTGGTGGAACACTGCCGCCATTGTTGAGCTTATAGAGCCGGACATATTCTTTGATGTAGCCAACGGCTTCCGGAAACTTCGTTGGGTCACTGGTATCGAGCAAACTCAACGCCTGTTGCAGCCGAATTCCAGGCATTGACCCACGTGTTTCGTCCAGCTTGAGCGCGGTGGCAAATTCGCGCCGGGCGCGTTCTCGTTCCTCTGGTGTGCGACTGGTTAATTTCAGCACCCGTCCAAGGTAATAGTGCGCTTTGGCATCGTCAGACCGGATTCGCAACGACCACTCAAGGTTTTTGCGAGTCATATCAAACATGTCGTAGTAGAAAGCCACCACACCATTATCTCGTTTCAATTCAGCCATTAACACTTCAAATTCAGAATGGCTGCCAATCAATTTCCCCTGGCTGGAAAGTTGTCGGATCGTATTTTCGTTTTCCTTGAGCAGCAGTTTGACACCTTCATTGCGTTCATACACGTGCTGCAACGAAGACATAAACCCAAGCCCGACTCGTTGGTCAGCCAGCACGGCATTGTACAAATTGACAAAGAGTTTCGGGACTTCCTGCACGTCAAACCCATTAGCCAGACAGTTTTGAAAAGCAAACCGGTCGGCGTCATCTTCGTCGGCAATGTTCCATTCGGTAATTCGCACATCCCGAATGGCCAGGTCGCCGATCAAATGGCCCAATCCGTAGCCGAGCGAGGCCCCTTGATAGGCACCTTGCAACCCGTCTGATTTCGCACCCAGCGCCAGTCCACCCAGCGCCATCAAAGCGCCAATTCGCTGCCGTTTCTTTTCCTTATCTTCATTTTTTTCGGCCAGGGCAATCGGCAGCATGGATTGATAAAACCAGTGATCCATTTCAACGTGGGCAATTTCGTGGCTCAGGATGTAGGCCAGTTGGGCTTCGTTATCGAGCATCCCGAGCAATCCGGTTGAAAGGTAGATCGTCCCAGTTGAGAGCGAGTCAGCTCGTGGGAGCGGATCTTGTAGAATCTTAAAGGCATAGAGCTTTCGGGAATTTGCCGGTACCAACCGATGACCAATTCGACTAACATAGTCCTGCAGCATCGGGTTGTCATATAAGGCATCCATCCCGCCCGAAGAAGCCTCAGCACCACTGGAACGGGCGGCAAAGTTGCCTCCTTCGCCTTCCAGGTCGCCCATCACGCGAAGTGGTGGACGGGTATTGACCCGAAATGCCTGAAGCTGATGGGTGCGCCGCATATCGTTATAGGCCCGCACCACGTCAGATTTAAAATCCATGTCCGCATCCTCTTTGCCCTGGAGTTTTTTGAGGCCATAGTCCTTTAACTCCAGAACTTCCTTGATGTCCTTGCTGTATTCGCGAAGTTTCTTTTGCTCCTTTTTGGTTTTGTCATCCTGCGGATATGGTGCTGAAGTAGCTTTAATCTCCAGCGACAGCACAATCAAACCGGCGGCCAGGAGCAGAATCAACAACTCAATAATGCCACGCAGCAACAGCGTTTCTTTATATCCAGGTTCTTCAAAGCGATGGGGAAGATGTATGTGTCCCATAACGAGCCCTCCTTTCCCCTCACCATATGAATTATGAATTATGAATTATGAAGAAGTTAAGTGATTTGATTTTAATGAAATGGAACTCCATTCATCATTACATTCCGCTTCTCATCCAGCTTGTTCCTGATTTTCATAATTCATAATTCATAATTCATAATTCATTCAAGACTGCCCAGTTGTTCTGGATCCCACTGACTGATGGAAGGTGTTCCCACCCAGGGGCCAGCCGACCTGAAGAGATGTTGACGTAACCAGCGGGCAGTTTCCGGGTTGCGTCGGAGTGATCCATGGTCATCCCAGTTCCACGGACCTGAATAGAGCCGGTACCACGATCCCCGCACCAGATTACCCGCTATTGGCCATTCACGGTTGTGGTCAAAGTATTCGAGCGTGGTGGTGCCGAGCTTAACCCCCAAGGCCGAGTCAATACCGACCATGCCGTCATTATCAATTTCGCCGTCAGCGGCACGAGTTGAATACCTATTGTCGGTATTTGGACGATTTTCCCCTGAAGGTACAAATGTCGGCAGCAAATCAAACAGGCTTCGCGGCTCGCTCCGCCATGGAACTTTGAGATAATACAGCGGAAAAAGTTCTGGCTGATCACGAGGTTCAGAGAGTTCGCCAGGTGGCAAAAGCGTCAAAAAAGCTCGTCGAACCCAGTCCAGATCGCGTGACGATGGCGGCACAAGTCCCCAGTGATTTGGCGTCCCAGGCGTGGCATGCAGGGCATAATCCAACGACATCAGGCCAATGGTTTCATACAATGTTTTGGTGTCTTGCCCACCGACTTCGCCAGCCAGCGTGACCGGATCACGATTTGGATCATCAAAAAACGTGCGGCCTGGACTTCGGCTGCCCAAACAATAAATCGGAATCAAACTTGCATCGGTTCGGCAAGCCCGTTCCGGTGCCAGAGCGCTAATGTTTTGATTGGCCCAAAAGTCAGTTCGCAGATGGCGTGTTGAATCCGAATCGGCACCTAACCAGCCAATCACGTGCTCGCGTGGGGAATTCATCCCGGCCAGGGCATAAAATTCACGGAGTGGCGAGGGGTTTTGACCAAGGAATTGTGCAATTTGTGTGAATTTATCAGCCAGTGGCGACCCTTCGTGCGGCGTTCCCAGGGTAACCGCAAACAGGGTTCGATCCCGGAGAAAATCAGCCTGGGTTCGTTCTCCCGCCGTCAACCGAATATTGTTTAGGGCTTCAATCGGGTTACTCAGAACATACCGAATCACATTGCCGCCCATGCTATGGCCAACCCAGATAATTTGCGGCTGAACGTCACTCACCTGAGCCAGTTGCGTGTATTGTGCATAAACCTGACGAATGATGGCCCGCCCCTGACTGGCCAGGGTTTCAGAGCCATTTCGATAGGTCAGCAGGACGCTCAACTCAGGTAAGCGACGTGAAGTTTTGACGGCTTTGAGGGCTGAATCTGGAATTATAAACTGATCCAGAGACTCAGAATCACGCAATCTTGCCTCCGTCCACGTTTCAGAGTTGAGCCGAACACCTGACACTGTGCTCAAATCCGAGGTGGCCCCAATCAGGTTTTGAACAAAGGTGTACTCCCAATAATTGCAGGCGTGCTGGAGCGTCCCAATGTGTTTTTCTGGGTGATAGCGGGGTTCATCGGTTGCACCGTGAACCAGAATGATCAGTCGAGGCCGGGCTGATTCAAAAAATTCTGAGGATGGTTTTTGAGCTTGAGCACCCGTATCAATAAAAAGTAGGAATAAAAGCAAGGGAATCAACAGGCGTGCAGTTTTCATACAGACCTCCCGCAGTCAAAAGATGAAATCACGCGACACCGGAGGCGGAATTTGAGCCAGAAGTAATCTGCAAGAAATTGTCTGCAAAGCCCGTACCACGATTTTCTCCCGACCTGATCGGGGCTTGATCAAATCAAAATAGTGAAAAAATCTGGTTCTTTGCGCAAGATTCCCCAGTGGTCGGGTTGAATCTGGCGCTTATGGACATTAGTCCCGAGCTAACGGTTCAGGTAAATCAGCCAGAATAAAGGCCAGTACGGCCAGTGCCGCTGTGTTTTGAGCCAAATCATTTGGATTGATCTTGTCCAGCGTGTCAGCATGGGTGTGGTGAAAATCAAAATAATGCGTCTGGTCAGAATCCATTCCAAAGCTGGGAACTCCGGCGGCAGTCAACACCGAAATATCAGCCCCAGTCCGATCCTCATGGCGAATCCGCTGGGCGTCAATGCTTTTGAGAAGTACGGCGATCTGTTCTACAGTCGCCAGACTCCGACCTTTTCCGGTAAATGAAAAGCCGGCTGTCCGCCCGGCGCCGGAATCACATTCGATAGCAGCAATGTGCTTTTCAAACTCTGCTTTATGGGCATCAGCATAAGCTCGTGCCCCTCCAAGTCCATTCTCTTCATTGGTAAAGAGTACCACCCGTATGGTTCGCCGGGGTCGGAGATTTAGTTTCTTCAAAATACGGGCAGCTTCCATGGCCATCACGCATCCGGCCCCGTCGTCATTGGCGCCACTACCGACATCCCACGAATCAAGGTGGCCGCTCATAAGCACAATTTCATCTGGTTTTTCCCGCCCGCGAATTTCCCCAATCACATTGGCTGATTCAACCTCGGGGAGCATATGAGCTTCCATCATCAAGGTCACGGTTGGTTTCTGCCCGACGGCACAAAGACGGGTCAACAAATCGGCATCTTCAGGTGACAAAGCCGCCGCTGGAATGGCTGGAAATTCAGCAGCATAATGAGTGGAACCAGTGTGGGCAGTGCTGAGGCTTCGGGTTGTGACGGAACGAATCAAAACAGCAACCGCCCCTTGCTGTGCCGCAGCGGTTGGTCCCTGGCCGCGATATTCTACGGCATCACCGTAGGCAGTGTCCGGTGCCAGGTCTTTTCGCATGGCATAGCTGTACAACACGATTTTCCCTTTGACGGCGTCTCCGAGGGCCTTCAATTCTTCAAAGTCACGGACCGCCACAACTTCCGCCGTAATGCCTTCACGAGGCGTTCCTACCGAGTTTCCCAACCCCAACATGGTCAGTTTCTGCTTTTTTGGGGTGAGAAGCTGACAACTTTCATTCCCACGCACCCAATGGGGCACTTTTGCAGGTTCAGCCTGGACCCGATCCAGCTTGTCTGCCTGCATGGCAGCAACGGCCCATTGAATAGCCAGGTCAAGCTGTGGACTGCCGCTCAGTCGGTTGCCAATGCGGTCGGTTAAATATTCCAGCTTGGCAAAATCACCGTGGTCAACCATAGCGGTTCCAATGATTTTGGCGGCGGCTTCTCGATAGTTTTTTTCTATTTCGTTAGATGCCAGGGGACTTTGAGCCAGCAACGGCGACCAGGCACCAAGCCAAAAAAAGCAACATACAACAGCAACAATTCGCATGAGAAGAAAGTCCTTTACCGGATGAAAGGGAATGTTGAAAGTGAAAAGGGTGTCTACACCAATAGCCATTCCCTTTTCTACCGTCCTTACCGAAAAGAAATTGATTTTTACACATTTTGTAAGCGGAGGACCGGGCTGGAGAGCCTCTCTGCCTCTCGACCCCAAAATACCTGCATCAAAGATACCAGTTGTTTCCTTAACACCTGTTTTTCCCCGCACAAAATCCAGGGAGATCAAAGATGTGATATGGTTGGCCAAATTGCCTTTCTCTCAAGGCTAAACCCTAACCGGTACAATTGTACATGAACACCAACGAACTTGAAAAAACAACGCAACAGGCAGCCGGATCGCTTCGAGCGGCTGTCACTCAAGCCAGCCAGGGTTTGATCGAACGTGAATCCCTGGTGGAGACGATTGTTCTGGCGGCAGTGGCTGGCGAACATGTCCTTGTCATCGGTCCACCTGGAACCGCGAAAAGTGAGGCTGTCCGTCGGGTTGCTCAAGCATTGGGCGGTCAGTACTTTGAATACCTGCTAGGACGATTTACAGAACCCAGTGAAATTTTTGGCCCCATTGACCTCCAAAAACTGAAATCCGGTGTGGTCGAAATCGAAACTGCGGGCATGCTGCCCGAAGCTGAAATTGCATTTCTGGATGAGATTTTCCTTGGGTCAACGGCTATTTTAAATACACTTTTAAATTTGTTGAACGAACGGGTCTTTCGACGTGGACACACCCGAATGGCGGTTCCGCTCCGAATCTGTGTCGGCGCATCCAACCGATTGCCGGATGATGATTCGCTGGCAGCTTTTGCTGACCGGTTTTTGATTCACACGTTTGTGGAACCAATCCCTGACCCACGGCTTGAAGAATTACTCGAAGGCGGCTGGTCACTGGCCGGCCAGTCAGCCTTCCAGTCTCCTGGCCAGTCGGCATCGGTGGCAGACCTTGACTTACTGGCAATAGCAGCCCGGAAGTGTGAGATGGGAACAGTTCGGGGAATTCTGGCCCACGCCATTCGGCGGCTTCGACAGGCTGGGGTGCTCTTGTCTGATCGTCGGGTTGTCAAAGCACAGCGGCTGGTGGCTGCCGCCGCGGTGCTCGCTGGTCGAAATCAACCAGCGGAAAGCGATGTCTGGCCAATTGTGCTGACCGTGCCAACGCTTGAACAACAGGCCGTCGCCCGCGAATCGCTCCGCGATCTGCTTCAACACACCCAAAATCAGGCACTGTCATCGCTGGCTGAAGAAACCTCCCAGGGACCATTGGCCAGAGCCACGCGGATTGCCCGTGCGGCAGAACACCTGCTCACCATAAAACCCACCACTCCTGAAGCACTCACCGAATGGAAATTAAAACTCGAAGGAATTGCCCGTGAAATAGATGCCTGTTTTCTCCCAGAAAAACTCCCATCAGAACTGGTTGAATTTCGTCAGAAAATTGTACTTGAAATGATGCCGAAAACGTCGGGCTGAAAAAACCAGGGCTTGGGGCTTGAGGGATGAGGGCTGAAGAACGTGGCTGAAGAATTGGTTTTATTTCATCCCTCATCCTTCATCCCTCATCCCTTCCTTTGCTCCGAGCTTGCGAGTCTTCAGCCCTCAGCCCTGGTTTTTACAGCCCCAACTTGGTGTACCCGTGACCAAACTTGGTGTACCCGTGCCCAATTTAGAGGTTTCAGCCAGGAATTTTGGATCAAATACTGATTTTGTCAGGCAAATCAATTCCGAGTAAATATTCAAAAAATCTCTTAATTAGATCAAATTAGAAAAATAAATAGATGCTATCTATAGCTCAATTTGAACTGCACTGGCGAAAACAACCAGAACGGAGCTCAGTGCGTTGCCTTATAAGATAAAACTTCGGTGGAAGTCAGGCTTGGTGTACCTGTAACCAGACTTGGTGTACCCGTGACCAAACTTGGTGTACCCGTGACCAGAAAGTCTAACCAACTTGGTGTACCCGTGACCAATATTTGGTGTACCCGTGACCAAACTTGGTGTACCCGTGACCAGTTTTCAAACCAGATTTAACTATATCTTCCATCACTGGTTGTTTGACTTTTCCACAGGGAGGGCGAAAGAGCACTTGGTGTACCCGTGACCAGAACTTGGTGTACCCGTGACCAGAGCCGAATCCGCAAACCTTTTATTTTCAATGGTTTATCCTGTGGAAAAAAAACTCCTACTTTCTTAAATACTTTGTGTAAATACATGAAATACAAAATACACACACACACAATCCCGCCTGCGCGCGCGCGTGCCGCGCCATGCGCGCGAGGCGGTCTTGGTGTGTGCTTGAAAACTTGTGTGTGTGTGTGTTTTTCTCTTTTTCAAACTTCAAACAAAAACACAGGTCCCACTTTGGCAAGCGAGGTAACCAGCCGGTTTATGCTCTTCCCAGAACACCCTCTCGACGACGAAACCACAAACCTGGACGTCATTCGTCCTGAACTCAACCTCGAAAAGTGGCCGGCGCTCTGGCAGCCGATCCAGTCGAAGAACAAACAAAACAAAGTCGTCATCGAACGCGAGGTGATGCAGCTCAACAACAAGTTCCTGGCCCGCGTCGTGGCCACGGCCAACAGCGAGTATGGCCCGCTCACGACGGAGGATCAGAAGCTTTACTACGCACTGCAAAAAATCTGGGAAGACAGTGGCCGCCAGCGCCGGATCGTGTTTTCGCGCCGACGCATTGCGACGATTTTGGGCAAACAATGGGGGTCAAAGGTATCAAAGGCCATTAACGATTCGCTGTTCCGGCTACGGGGCACGCTCTTCGTCTGGACCGACTCGTTTTACGACAGTACCAACCAGAAAACCATCAAAACCCTGGGCACATTCAACATCCTTTCAGACCTCAAAATCGCCGAGGAATCGGTGGATGGCCACCGCACGACCGAGGAATGTTACTGCGAATTTCACGAACTGATTTACAAGAATTTGCTCAACGGATACACAAAACCTCTTTTGTTTACAACAGTTGTGAGCTTTGAGGATGGAATTGCCCAGATGCTCTACAGCCACCTGGACCTGATGCTGGCCAACAACGACCACTACGAACGCCGAACCCGTGAACTCTTTGACGATTTGCAACTCCAGGGCAACGAATACAAGTTCGTCTCACGCCGTAAACGCACGCTGGAGCGTATTTTACCGACTTTACAAGACAAACCGACCTCACGTGGAGGCGTCCTGCGACTGGTGCTCGACAAAACCCGCGGCGGCAAGGATTTCAAGCTCATTGTGGAGCGGGCTTACCTTCATAACCCCGAACCAGTGGGGGATCAAGCACCGATTTCCGCCAACCAAACCAATCCTGCTGCGCCCATCATCACTGGGGACGACCCGGCTGACGGCGGGGAACCCCCCGAGTCTGCCGAACTGGTTCAAGCCAGACTGGACCTGGATCAGGAGAGCGATGACCTGGTGCGATATTTCCTGAAAACGTTTCGCATCAACCGCAAACACCCCCGCCCAACCGAGCTGGCTGAGGCCAGGGAGTTGATTTACGAGTACCAGTTGACTCGCGAAAAAAGCCGGTGGATTGTGGATTTCAGCCTCAAGGCGTCGAAGGAAACCCGGTTTGTTCCCAAGAGTTTCAACGGGATTGTGCAGTACACCGACCAGGCTCTGGAAACCTGGCAACTGAACTTGCTCGAAGCTGAAAGCCTGCCTGTGCCCCCGGCCCCGCCGACTCCGGAGCCTGAAGACCCAATTCTGGCCGCCGAAAAGGCCGAGATCGAGGAATCTCAGCGGCTGGAAACGCTTGGCGAAGAGCTTTTTTCCCGCCTGTCCGAGGGGGAGCGCATCTCACTGGTGGCCTCCGAACTCGAAACCCTGCGCAAGTCGGAGCACTGGAAAGTCTATGCCCGGATGGAAAAAAACGTCCTCCACGAGCACATTTCGTGGCTGGTCGGTCGCAAGCTGGCGTTGCAGGAACTGGGGCGGTTGTAAGGGAAATCTCAGGAAGGGAAATTTGAAATCGGGTTTATTTGACTTTTACGGGGTTTTTGAAGGCCGGGATATGTAATGTGTTGATGAGTAGGTGAAAAATCGCTCAGTGGTCAAATAAACGCAATTGAGCGCTATGCTGGCAGGTGATTCCCACCCGGTTTTTGAGTCCCAGGTGAAAAAATCAATCGAAATCCGGTTTTCCAGTGCGAATTCGCTTGGTCTGGCCGCGCCTGGTTTTTTCCGAGATTCGCCGTTCCTGACTCGCTCTGGTCGGGGCGGTGGGTCGGCGTGGCCTGGGCGGTTCGAGTGCATGCAGGATCAGTTTCCGGAGTTTTTCGCGGGCGTCGTCGAGATTGCGGGCCTGATCGCGGGACAACTGGCTGGTGATGAGCACGGTATCGCCTCCCACCAGTCGCGACCCAGCGAGGGCGGACAGGCGTTCTTTGACGCCGGTGCCCAGCACGGCACAGCCGGCCAGATCGAATCGGAGTTCAACGCAGGTCGCGGTGGTATTGACGTGTTGACCCCCTGGACCTGACGACCGAACGGCTTTCCAGGTCAGGTTTTCGGTTGGAATCGTGATGAATTGGTTGATTTCGAGAGGTTCCGCCATAGCTTTTTGAGAAATTGAAATCTATTTTTTTCGAAAAAAATTAGCAAATAAAACAAAAAAAAATCAATGATTAAATTGGCTGTTATTGCTGCTTCGACCGGATTTTGTGTTGGCGGCAAATCAGCCGAACCCACTGAGTCAGTACCACCCGCGTCAGTGGGTGGGTCGGCGTGCTTCTCACCCAACCCGCTCACGCAGGTGGTACTGACACGTTCTATTTTTGTTGCAATTGAATTTTTAAATTAATTTACCCCAAGACCATCACTGTTTGGAACTGACTGGCTGAGAAGGAGGTGGTTGCCTTGACCTGAATTTGATTCTAAATTGTCCTGATAGAATCTCTAACTTATTCATAATAAGATAGTTCGATTAGGGCTTGAATCGTGTAAAAGTCCAATTCCTTTCTCTGGCCCGGCCTTTGCTCATTGCGCTTCCAACCGCAGGTAACCCTGCTATTTCTTTTCTTCTGGAGGCCAAAAGAGCTACAATGAAACCAACCTGGACCCAAAATCAATTTTTCTTGATTTGTATTATCTCCTGTTTTTTGCCTGTCCTTTTGACAGCATCTCCGGCTGAGGCAATGACGCTGACTCGTCCCGTCAAATCCTCTGTCCAATCCGCACAACACACACCACCCAAACGAAAACAATCAAAATTTCTTATGGAACAGAATACAAACCAGCCTTCACTGCTTCAGGAATTGCAGCAAGCCTCAGAGGGTTTGCTGTTTATGAGTGAAAATGACTACCCCTTAACAGCTTTTGTGTGGGAAAAAGCGGCGGATGGTTTTAATACTGACGTGTTGTTAGCCAAATCCGGGCATCCAGCCGGAACGCTGGTTGAGACCCGGACAGTTGATAATTTCTTCCGCAACGCCATCCGCGATGATTTGTATGGAGAAGAAGCCGCTGCCCGATTTCGTCAGGTGCTTGAATTACTCAAGACACGCTTGACGGATATTCAGGTGTATCGCCTGGGAGAGATCAGCATTGACGTCTTTGTGGTCGGAAAAACCTCAACTGGCGACCTGGCCGGCTATAGCACTCGCGTGATCGAAACCTAAAGGAATGAAGAATTGAGAATGAAGAATGAAGAAGAACCAGGTTCCTGGTCTCGAAAACCCGGAACCCGGAACCCGGAACCCGGAACCCGGAACCCGGAACCCGGAACCCGGAACCCGGAACCCGGAACCCGGAACCCGGAACCCGGAACCCGGAACCCGAGTTCTTCTCCATTCTCAATTCTCAATTCTTCATTCTTCACTCCGTACTGCCGCCTTTTTCAGTCAGAACCCAGCCAAAGATGATGACTTCAGGTTCAATTCGAATCTGACCGGCGGCAATCACGCTTTTCTGGCGAAAGGTATCTCCCACAGTGGTGCCAGATGCCAGATAAATCTCTTTTTCAGAAAACACATTGCCCAGAATCTGGCTGTTTACCCCGAGGAACATGCTTTTTCGAGAAAATATGTTTCCTTCGATTCGGACTCCGGCCCCTACGGTCAGAGTTCCGTGGGTTTTGATATTGCCAAAAAGTGAACTATTTTCTCCAATCTCCAGATCTCCATATACCACCAGATCACGGCTCAGGATGGTGTCCTTCGGAAGGCTGAGTTTGCGGTTTCCCCATACGACCGCCTGATCAATGGAAGAAGGAAGCGGCAATCCAGTTTTCTGAGTTGGGATACTGGCTTTGGAAGAAGTCGTTTGAATCGGAAGCCCCCACAAACGATGAAAGTGACAACCTTCTTCCAATTGAAGCTTTCCTTCGGCTGTGGCTGATTTTCCCAGGACACAGTTGTTTTTGAGATATAAATTTCCTTCCACATCAATCCACTGATCAATCTGGCAATGAGCCCCAATCCAGGTATCAGCATCAGCCGCCAGACAGGTAACGGTGGTGCCGGTGCCCAGGGTGACTCCATCTGCAAAATAACAATCTCCGAGAAGACATTTTTCCCCAATCGTTGACTTTCGGCGAGCGACGAGCAAAACCGATTGATTGGAGTGATCGGCCAGCGTGAGAGTGTCAAGGATTTTGAGATGAGGTTCAATCAGGAGCTGGTCCTGGAGCGAGCAGGTGGCTGGTTCAAGTGGGTTTCGCTCCAGTCGGTGAAGAAGCTGAGCTCGAAACTGCCTCCCAAAGTACCGTGGGTCACGGCTGTATTCGGGATCAACCGCAAGCGGTTTTCCATCCTGTGGGCGGCGGAGTTCCAAAAGTCCCGGCACCAGCGGAACACCTAATAAAAGAACAAAAGCACAGGCGATAAGAGCCAGCATAAGAATGAAGAATGAAGAATGAAGAATTGAGAATGAAGAATGAAGAAGAACCGGGTTCCGGGTTTTCGAGACTAGGAACCAACAACCAGGCACCAAATATTTTCTTAATTCTACATTCTACATTCTACATTCTACTTTCACCTCTTGAATTCTTCATTCTTTTGAAATCTGGCGGTTTTATCCCAGACTGGCGTCCGGCGTGAGGCTAAATCGAGGACAGCATCCCAAAAACCACACAGCACCACCCAGGTATTGAAAATAAACAAGATGAACAAAAACGGGAGCATTCGCAGGCGATTGGTCATTCCATCCAGGACGCCGGCGGCTCCAGCTTGAAAAAACGGGGCAAAGTTGCCGCACGAATTGTATTGCACCACGAGTAGTATCAAGACCATCCAGGCGGCAACCGGTTTGGCCCCAAACAGGAACAAAACCAGATTGGCCAGAAACCCACTCAACATGAAAACTGGGAGGGCATACATCGCCAGAACCAGCAAGCCGTCCGTTTTTTGCCACAGGGTCAGGTTTGATGATTTGACCAGAGGCCAGGCATAGCGAAAAAAGACCTGATTATGACCCCGCGCCCAGCGACGGAGCTGCCGATAGCGAACTTCCCAGGTTTCAGGGACTTCTTCATAACATTCCGCCCGATTCGCATAAGCCACCCGCCAGCCAGCCAGATAGAGTTGAAAGGTGAGATGGGTGTCTTCAGCCAGCATTCGTGGGTCAAATCCGCCCAGTTTTTGAATCACTGATTTGCGAAATCCTCCCACTGTGCCGCCATACTGAGGAATTAAATCAAGCGAATATCGGGCTTGCTGGTCAATCTGGTATCCGGCGGAGCGTTCAAAATCAAGCAGTCGGGTGAGGATTCCGGCTGAAACATTTTTGGGAATCACACGGCCCATTACCGCGCCAACTTCCGGATCCAAAAAGGCAACCGCCAGACTCCGCAGAAGCCCACGGCTGGGTTGATAATCAGCATCAAACACGAGCACGATTTCATGCGCGGCACAAGTCAGGGCTTCATTTAAGCCGGAAGGTTTGCCGCGCTGACCAGTCTGGCGATGGAGCGGTTGGATAAATTCAAACCGGCGGGCGTACCCGTCCAGGATTTTGGCCGTCTGGTCTGAGGAATGATCGTTGATGGGAATGATTTCGAGTCGGTCGCGTGGATAGTCGCTTCGAAGCAGGGTTTCCAGAATTTGGGCCGCAACGACTTCTTCGTTGTGCATTGGAATCAAGACCGAAATGGCGGGCAAATCGCTGTCGAGAATATCTTGATAATAGAGGCGTTGCGGACGAAACAGCCGGTGCAGCGTCAGCATCCAGTTGCGAAAAGTGTAGACAATCGCCACCCCAACCACCAGGAGAACCCAAAGCTGGAGTATGGCTACCATTGCCAGATTTTCTCCTGGTTCGGCGATTGATTCATGGTGCTTGACACCAGCGACAAAAAGACGGCAAAGAACCCAGAAACCAGCACAATGTCGAGCAAGGGACCCAAAAAGCAATAGAGGTTGAGAATGAATGGCGTTCCCATCCAGGTCAGCACCCACAGGCACATCACATATTTCACGGCTGAGAAGAGAAACGCATATCCCAAAACGCCAGCGAGCAGAATCCCACGCCACCACCAGGCAGCCGGAAAGCAACAACTCAAAATGCCCAATAACAACGGTGCGGTCAGCCACAGCAAAACCGCTGTTTGAAGATAAAATAAACTGAAGGCGGCGGATTGATCTTTGAGCGGCAGAACCAGCCATTCCCAAAGTACTGAGATTCCAATGAGCAAAAAATTTGCATTCACAAAATAGCGAAGCGGCAGTTCAAAAAGCTTACGAAGTGTAAGCAGCGCGATTCCTCCCATTGAAACACCCAACCAGAGCCACAGTCGTCCAACCGATTGGACCTCCAGTTGCGCAACTGGTATCACCGCGGAAGTCCCTTGCAAGTAAAATAGCTCAAATGAAACCGGCAACTGGCTGGCTTGAACCAGGTAGGTGACCAAAAAACGATATTGACCAATAAACCACGAACGGTGCCAAACCAAAGCCAGCTCCATCAGACCCAGAATGGCAACCGATGTTGCCACCATCCGAGACGATGGAGCGACCAGATAACGGTAGGCACGGTTCATAATGAAGAATGAAGAAAGTGGTTAGTGGTTAGTGATTAGTGGTTAGTGGATAGTGATTAGTGATGCCAGTGAAGAGTTGAAGCCGTTTTGGTTCTCAGCCCACGAAGTGGGCGCCGGCTTGTAGCCCAGGGCGAGTCTTCGAGCCCTGGGAATTCGGGTCATTCCCCACTTTTGCCCCGCCCGGCCAGCCGCCGTAGGCGGCGGCTGGCCGGGCGGGAGTGTGGAGGCAACGTTTTCCCAGGGTTAAAACCCTGGGCTACGAGCCTTCCACCCGCTTCGCAGGTTCAAATCCGCTCGTTTTTTCAACTCTTAACTGGCATTAGTGATTAGTGGTTAGAAATCAATACCTTCCAAGAGCCCAGAGCCAATTACTAACCACTAACCACTAACCACTTTCTTCATTCTTCATTCTTCATTCAATTCAGTGGTGTTCCAGTTTGAGCAGATGGGCGGTGACATCGCCTTCACCCGTGACGATGGAAAGCCTGGTTTCATCATTTTTGGTAACTTCGGGTTTTTTGGCTGTGGTTTGGGTGAGGAATTCTTGAATGGCTTTGATGTGCGCTGTATCGGTAACCAGGCCCCGGTCAGTTGGGTTTACCTGTCCTTTGACTGCCTCCAAAGAGGAAATGGGGTTTTTTGCCCAGATAATCCACATTTTCTCGGTCCCTTCCTGCTGATCCATCTGCCAGGGTTTTTCGCCTGGAAGTTGGAGTTCCTGATTGGCTTTGACCAGGGCATTTCCGTCATTGAGGTTGGGTTTGGGAAAGAGCAGGACGTAATGTGGCAATCCCTGGATATTGGCCGGACCTTCATTCACGATATACAAATTGCCCTCATTCGGGCTCGAAAAGGTCATCCAGACCTCATCCCCAGCCGAAAAAATGATTTCGCCAGGCAGCCGGAATGGTTTGTCTTTGGGAAACAGTTCCGGGTTTTTACGCACGGTCAGCCAGTAATTGAAAGATCGTTTCACCACAGTCGGCGGCGGTTTTTCACCTGGTGGAGGCTGTGGGGCCGGAGATGGTGACAACATCGTCATTCCAATCGCTCCGGCAATAACCAGTACCACGGTCCCAATTCCAACTGGAACCAGTGGAAATTTTTTCACTGGCGGCGGCACCGTCGCAATTGAATCCGGGCGAGCTAGAGAGGACTCTTTTACTTCAACTGGTTTAGGGGCGGTATCACCTTGATGAGCCCCCATTGTGGCTCGTGCTTCGTGGAGTTTGGTGGCCAGATGGTCTAGGTGAACTGGTGGCTGGCTGTCGGGGGAAGTGGATTGATGGGTCTTCAGGAGGTATTCAGCCAGTTGATCACAAAATTCCCGCGCATGGGCCGGGCGATCCTGTGGGTTATAGCTGAGTGTTTTCAGCAGCAAGTCAGCCACTTCAACCGGCAAATCAGCGCGGCGTTCGAGTGGTTTGACATATTTTTGGGTATTGACCTGCATGCTGACCATTTGTTGCATCGCGGCAAACGGCAGATTTGAATCAGGCCGGAACGGACGGGCGCCGATGAGCATTTCATGGGCAATAATTCCCAGGGTGTAAATGTCACTGGCCGGTGAAGTTTCAGCCTTCTCGATTTGCTCCGGCGCCATGTAGACAATCGTGCCGACTGGAAAAGTGGCGGTTGAGAGATTTTCAGTCCCTGGTTTCTGAACCTTGGCAATTCCGAAATCAATCAACTTGATTTGCTCACCGCCACCGCTCAGTTTTTGGATCATGATGTTTTCGGGTTTGAGGTCCCGATGAACGACTCCTTCATCATGGGCGGCGTCCAGGGCCTGACCTAACTGGCGCAAATAGTCAGCCGCCGTTTTGAAATCCATGCCGCCAGATGGAATTCGCGCCCGCAGAATCTCGCCTTTGATAAATTCCATCACAAAAAATGGCTTTCCGTTCTCCAACACACCCCGGTCCAGGACTTTGACCACGCCTGGATGTTCAATGCGGGAGAGGGCCTCGCTTTCGTGGCGGAATTTCTTCACCAGCCAGTCAGTGTCATCCGAATCAGACAACAACACTTTGATCACCACCGGGCGGTCATGAACTTTCGTATCGAGGGCCCGATAGACGACCCCAATCCCACCACGTCCAAGCTCAGATTCAATCCGGTATTTTTCACCAACCAGCATTCCTGGCGCCACAAGTTGACTGGTTGGTATTCCACGTTTTGATGGGTCCGTGCTTCCCTGGCTGTGGTGGATCAAGGTGCCTTGTTCCGCTGCGGTTTTCCGACCAGCCGACGTGTCATAGGCCACAGTTTGATCACTGCCGCTGGAATCAACGATGGTTTCCTGATCATTCAATCTTTTGTTTTTTCCGGCAGTGCTATGACTGGCTGATTGCTGAACCAGTGTTTTGTCTTCGTTGTTGTTTGACATGGCATTTGTCCAGGGCTGAAAGCTCAAAGATGAAAGATGAAAAGGCGTTATCCGTTATCCGTCCTTCGTACCCCAAACCCTCAATTCACTTTTCAAGTTTGAGCATTACCGGCACCATCACGGTGGTGTTGGGTTGGCAGGTAACACTGTACAGTGTTTGTGGCGGCGGATCATCTCGGGTCAGGATGCGGCCACCTGTTCCGGCAATTTTTTCTTCTTTGGTAATCGGGTTTCCTGAGCCATCAACCAGTTCGAGCATTTCCACCTGGGTGCTCCACTGTTTTTCCCAGCTTGCAAACTGTTCTGCAGGGAGTTTCTGGATTTTGTTGCCGATTTTCAGTTCGGCCAGCGGTGTCGGAGCAATCAGCAGGGTAAGAACTTCCCCGACCTGGGTTGGACCACTGCGAGTGACTTTGAAATATGGATTGGGATCGTCATCGCCGGGAATATCAACCAGCACCCCTGCTTTGACCTGATTGTTTTCCAGTTTGCCGCCGCGCAGAACCGGAAAAATAAGGTAAGGTTCGCTCACCGTGCCGTCGGCATATTTTTCGCGATCAATGACATAGAGATAGCCCGAGCGTGGCACTTCGATGCTGAGTCGGATTTTTTGACCTTCCTCAAGCGGCGTATCCAGGTCAATGCGCTCGGGGGTCAATTCCCGCTGGCTGTCGGCATCATCCGTCCGTTCCAGGAGTCGAACCGCTTTGTCATCTGAAACCTTGGCTGGTCGAAGTCTCCAGGCGGTAACTCCAATCGTAAGCCTGGACGGACTGCTGCTGGCAACCTTGGTTGATTCAGGTTTGCTGGTTGCCGGAACAGCCGCCGCAATGGTTTCTTTGCGTTTATAGCGAATGGTGGTGAGTTTCGGTTTTGATTTCGTGGGCTGTGATTTCGTCGCTTTAGGCCGTTTTTGAAGGAACTCAGAATCCCAAAGCGAGCGGGTGGCTTCGGGTTCTTCCTGGGCGCTGGCACTGTGATAGGAACAGAGACAGATTGCCAGAATAACTAAAATCCCACGTAAGGTGCTCAAAATAAATCGGTTCAAATACAGATGCCTCATGTCGAATCCCTTTCCTTGTCCTGGGAGTATTTTGATTTCAGCTCCAGGGCGATGCTTCAGGTTTTTGATAGGTGATAAAGTGAGAAGGTGTAAATTGTTGAAAAAGCGAGTGAGTGGGATGTCCCTCAAACTTTCTAAGATGGATCAAAAAAAATCAAGGGTTTTCTCGGGTTGGGGCTGAAGACGTCGGGCTGAGAAAACCGGGGCTGAGGGCCTGGGGCTGAAGATTCGCAAGCTCAGGGCTGGTTTTCTCAGCCCAATGTCTTCCTGTTACCTGCTATCGCGGGGTTTTTCTGAAATTCAGCTCAATCGGAAAAACAAAAAGGACCTGTCATCACAGGTCCTTATGGTTTCTTTCTCACTGGCTGACTGTTCCTACCTTCTTCAGCCCGAGGATTTTTCAGCCCCAAGCCCTGAGCCCTGGTCTTTTCAGCTCCCGTTTTTGTCGGTCAGGCTGGCTTTGAGGTAATCCCGGTTCATGCGGGTGATAAATTCAAAGCTGATTTCTTTTGGACAGGCGGCTTCGCATTCACGATGACTGGTACAGTGGCCAAATCCTTCACTGTCCATCTGGTCAACCATGGCTAGAACCCGTTTGTATCGTTCGGGTTGGCCTTGTGGCAAGACACCCAGGTGACCAATTTTGGCCGAAGTAAACAGCGCGGCGGAGCCATTTGGACAGGCTGCCACACAGGCACCACATCCGATGCAGGCGGCGGCGTCCATGGCCCGGTCAGCATCGGGTTTCGGGACCAGAATCGCGTTGGCGTCCGGAACAGCACCGGTTGGGACGGAAACATAGCCCCCGGCGCCGATAATCCGATCAAAAGCGCCCCGATCAACCACCAGATCCCGGAGGACGGGAAAGCCCTTTGACCGCCAGGGTTCAATATAGACCGAATCACCATCGCGGAAGTGTCGCATATGAAGCTGGCAGGTGGTTGTTCCACGATGTCCACCGTGGGGCATTCCATTGATGACCACTCCGCACATTCCACAAATCCCCTCGCGGCAGTCGTGGTCAAATGCGATGGGTTCTTCCCCTTTCGCGGTCAGTTCTTCGTTGACAACGTCAAGCATTTCCAGAAAGGACATATCCGGATTGACGTCGGGTGCATCGTATTTCGCCATCTGGCCCTTTTCGTTCGGGCCTTTTTGTCGCCAAACGTAAAGCGTCAGTTTCATGTTATTTATAACTCCGTTGGCTAGGTTTCACATATTCAAAGACGAGGGGTTCTTTGTGCAGAATTGGGGCCTTATTTTCGCCGGCATATTCCCAGGCTGCGGCGTAGGAATATTCTTCATCATTGCGCATGGCTTCCCCTTCCTCGGTCTGGTATTCAACCCGGAAATGACCGCCACACGATTCATTGCGGTTGAGGGCATCACGGCACAACAATTCGCCAAGCTCAATAAAGTCAGCCACGCGGCCTGCTTTTTCAAGCGACTGGTTGAGTTCTTCCCCGCTGCCGAGCACACTGACGTTTTTCCAGAATTCCTCTTTGATCTCAGGAATTTTGGCCAGCGCCTGAGTTAAACCTTTTTCGGTGCGAGCCATACCGCAATAATCCCACATGGTTTTGCCGAGTTCGCGATGGAAGGAATCAACCGTGCGTTTTCCTTTCAGATTGAGCAGCTTATTGATTTGGCCTTTGACATCGGCTTCGGTTTTTTGGAAATCGGTGTGGGATTGATCCAGTTTATCGAGTTTGGCCTGGGCCAGGTAATTTCCAATCGTGTACGGAATAACAAAATAGCCGTCAGCCAGTCCCTGCATCAAGGCGCTGGCACCCAGCCGGTTGGCGCCGTGGTCCGAGAAGTTGGCTTCACCCAGGACAAAGAGACCTGGAATCGTGCTCATCAGGTTATAGTCAACCCACAGACCGCCCATGGCGTAATGCACCGCCGGGAAAATTCGCATCGGGACTTTGTATGGGTTTTCGCCGGTAATCCGCTCATACATATCAAACAGGTTGCCGTATTTTTCGCTGATGACCTTTTCGCCAACCCGTTTAATCGCGTCTCCAAAATCGAGATAGA
Organism: Acidobacteriota bacterium; assembly: GCA_016208495.1. NCBI lineage: Bacteria > Pseudomonadati > Acidobacteriota > Acidobacteriota bacterium. The sequence continues at coordinate 48,281 of JACQXX010000111.1, forward strand.
CGCCGAGGCCCGTTTCACCGACACCCCGTCCCTGGTCGCACACATCTTTGGCGGCGCGTGAGGCGATATCGCGCGGCACCAGGTTTCCAAAACTTGGGTATTTGCGCTCAAGGTAGTAATCGCGTTCATTTTCCGGGATTTGATCAGGCGAGCGTTTGTCGCCTTTCTTCAGCGGCACCCAGATGCGACCATCGTTACGCAGCGACTCGCTCATCAGGGTGAGCTTTGACTGATAGTCGCCACTGACTGGAATGCAGGTCGGGTGAATCTGGGTAAAGCAGGGATTGGCAAACGCGGCGCCTTTCTTGTGGGCGCGCCAACTCGCCGTCACGTTTGAGCCTTTGGCGTTGGTTGACAGGAAAAATACGTTCCCATATCCACCAGTGCCCAAAATGACTGCATCTCCGACGTGGGAGTCAATCTTTCCGGTGACCAGGTCGCGGGTCACAATTCCCCGCGCCACGCCGTTGACCGTTACCAGATCCAGCATTTCAGTTCGGGGAAACATTTTGACGTTTCCCAGATGAATCTGGCGCTCCAGGGCCTGATAGGCCCCAATCAGCAATTGCTGACCGGTCTGGCCACGGGCATAGAAGGTTCGCGAAACCTGGGCACCGCCAAATGACCGGTTGTCGAGCAGTCCGCCGTATTCACGGGCAAACGGGACACCCTGGGCCACACACTGGTCAATGATATTGACGCTCACCTGGGCCAGCCGATAGACGTTGGCTTCACGGGCGCGAAAGTCTCCGCCCTTCACCGTGTCGTAAAAGAGCCGATAAATGCTGTCGCCATCGTTGCGGTAGTTTTTCGCGGCATTGATACCGCCTTGGGCCGCAATGCTATGCGCCCGGCGTGGGCTGTCCTGAAAGCAGAAGCACAAGACCTTGTAGCCCAGTTCAGCTAACGATGCCGCCGCCGCCGCACCAGCCAGGCCGGTGCCGACCACAATCAGCGTGAATTTTCGCTTATTGGCGGGATTGACCAGCTTCATGTCAAAGCGGTGCTTATCCCACTTCTGTTCAATTGGTCCGGATGGAATCTTGGAATCTAGTTTCATGGACTTTTTGCTGGACGATTGGTTTTTGGAGCTTGCGTTCAAAGTACTCCCGGTTCAACAGGATTGCCGTCGGGATCGAGATGTTTCCGACAATGACAACCACCGTACCGAGGGTGGCGACTGAGCGAATCAATGGGTTGTATTTCGGGTGATTCAACCCCAGTGATTGAAAAAGACTCCACGCTCCGTGGTAGAGGTGGAAGCTCAGCAGCAGCATGGCGATGATATAGGTGGCGGAAATCAACGGATTGCTAAAGCTTTCAACCACAGTGCGATAGACCTGATGATCGTGAAACGCCTCGCTATGAACCATGCCATTGGTCAGGTGCAGCAGGTGATACACGATGAAAAAGAACAGCATCGGGCCGGTCCACTTCATGGTACGCGAGGCAAAGCTGGATCGCTGTGGTTTCCACTGCTGATAGCTCACTGGACGCGCACTGGTGCTCTGGTGGGTGAGTTGCAACGCCGCCACAATATGCACCACCACCGCACCGAGCAAGGTGGCGCGAGCGCCCCACAGCACCAGTGGATTGGATTTAAGGAGTTTGGCGTACGTGTCGAGTTGTTCGGGGCCAAGGAAAACCTGAAGGTTTCCAAGCATGTGGACAATCACAAACCCGAACCCGATCAGGCCGGTGATTGCCATCACCGCCTTCTTTCCAGTTGTCGTTCGATAAAACGCGAATAGCCGATTCACGTGGGTTTTCTCCAGAAAATAAAACTTGCAGGGATGAATTCAATCGGTTTGGGTTGCAGAAAAAAGCGTGTGTTTGAGAGGGCCACCCATTGTTTATCAGATTTAAGGGGAGAATTCCACAACTAATTGATTCAGGTATCTGAGGCAGGCCAACGAGGAGGGCAACGGGAGTATGGATCCGAGGCTGACCGGGTTCAAGCTATTTTTGTGGTTTTTTGCCGGAAATTTTGATGTGAAATGACACTTTGCGTCAAAGAATGAAAAAAGGTAAGTGGCTGATTTGATTGATAGTTTATCTGTCATTGATGCAAGGCCGGTGTGAATTCAAGTGATTTCTGGTTTGTCACCGCCTGGACCTTGAGAGTACAATCCGCTCTCTTTTCCCCCTGGCCCTCTCTTCAGATTCCAACTGCTTTTAGGTGTTTAGATCGCCGGACCTGGCCGGAGACAACCACTCATTGAGGGGTGATACACCTTCAAGTTTGGTACCCCCGGCATTTTCCGCTGAAGAGAGTTCATTTGCCTGCATTCAAGATTTGAGGAGTGAAAGACAGCTCATGGAATTTAAACGTGTGCTTCCATTTGGGTTATTGATGGTTATCAGTTGTGCGGCAGCCTTTGTTCCAGCCTCCACAGCCGCAGTCAAAGGTGGGCCCATTAACACTGGTGATGTTGCCTGGATGTTGACCGCCACCGCGTTGGTGTTATTGATGACACCAGGGCTTTCTTTTTTCTATGGAGGCATGGTTCAACGCAAGAATGTGATTTCCACCATGTTGCAAAGTTTTATTGCCATGGGATTGATCAGTATTTTGTGGGTTGTGGTGGGGTTTAGTCTGGCCTTTGGCGATAGTATCAAAGGAGTAATCGGCAATCCGTTGACCTACTTTATGTTTCGCGGAGTCACTGGGGCAACTCACCCGGATCTTTCTCCGACGATTCCTCTGATTTTATTTGCCCTCTTCCAACTCAAGTTTGCGATTATCACGCCAGCATTGATCACTGGTTCTTTTGCTGAACGGGTCAAGTTCACCAGTTATATGCTGTTTATCTGCCTGTTCACGCTCTTTATCTATACCCCGCTGGCTCACTGGACCTGGCATCCGCAAGGGTTTTTGCGACAAATGGGAGTGCTCGACTTTGCCGGAGGCTCCGTGGTCCATATGTCGGCTGGGTTTGCAGCGTTGGCTGGGGCGATGGTGCTGGGACGGCGTCAGGTTCATAAAGGCGGCGACCATGGCATGCCGGCCCATATTCCCTATGTGTTGCTCGGCACGGGAATGCTCTGGTTTGGCTGGTTTGGGTTTAATGCCGGATCGGCCCTGGCGGCTTCGGAACTGGCGGCCCAGGCATTTTTGACCACGAACACGGCTTCGGCGGCGGCCATGCTGGCCTGGATTTTCTTTGACATGCTCAAAGGGCGTGCTCCATCAGCCCTTGGCGCCTGTATCGGTGCCGTGGTTGGGCTGGTTGCCATTACCCCCGCCGCCGGTTTTGTGACGGTTGGGGCCAGTATTTTTATCGGCTCAATTTCAAGTGTAATCAGTAATGCCGCCGTTCACTGGAAGTCGAAATCAACCCTTGACGATACGCTCGATGTGTTTCCCTGCCACGGGGTCGGAGGGATTGTCGGAATGATCCTGACGGCGGTGTTTGCGGATAAAGTTGGCCTGATGTCAGGTCAGTTCACAACATTTCTGCATCATTTGTATGCGTTGGTGATTGTGGGTGTGTATACCTTTGGAGGGTCGTATCTGCTCTTCAAACTGACCAACGCCATTATGCCGCTTCGGGTCAGAGTTGATCAGGAAGTGATTGGCCTTGATTTGAGCCAGCATCACGAAAGTCTGGATGAAGAACAACAGCGCACCTATCAACCCACCGGGCGCGTTCTGCTGGCTGATCTGTAAGGAATGAAGAATTGAGAATGAAGAATAGACATTATTGGAGGATAACTCACCAGGAACGAACAAGAGATGGAGTCAAATCAGTACCATCTGTGTGAGCAAGTGGTTTGCCACGTGGAATTCATTCAATTTCTGGTCACTTTTTAACCCTGATAAGAGTGCTTCTCAATTCTTCATTCTTCATTCTGCCTTTTTCAGGAAATCCAGACTGTGATTTCTTCGGTCGGTGTCCAGACGCCATTTTCTTTTTGGAGTAGGACAAAGACGCCTTCACCTCCGAGTGGGCCGGCTACTTGTGACAGGTAGACCACGGCCTGGGTGAGATCACGGTTAAAGCCTACGCGGGAAAAGGTTAGCAATCCCGGTGAACCTGGATAGGCTTTGTAAAAACCACTCCAATCAGCCGCGCTGGGCACCAGTTGCCGAAATTCTTCGTCACTAATGAGGTGCACTGGAACCGAGAGTGTAAATCGTTCCTGAAGCGGGAACGGCTTTCGGTTCTGTTTCTTGAAGTTGGAAGCGGTTTTTTTCTCAAGCGCCGGCAGGTTTTGGCTGACAAATTTGACCCGGTCGTGGAGTTGCTTTTTGGATTCGGTTTCGGTTTGGGCAAAGTCTCGAAGGACCAGAACCTGGACGTTTGACGTCGGGCTCAGGTAGCGGTTTAAAATCGCGGTATAGACGCTGTATTCTTCTTCGAGTGATTCAACTGAAAAGGGTTCAATCACTTGCTGCTGGTTTTGCGGTGAGGCTGCAACTGGCACATTTGCCAGCAAGGCGAATAAAACAAAAAACACAAAAACTTTCATTGGACTTCCTCAAAATTGGTTTCAAAAAATAGGCTGTGGGCTGAGTTGCCAAATTGATTTCCTGGATGAGTTCTCTGGGATACGTGAAATTCTGGATTTGAGTTTGCCTGCACCGCTTTTCGTTTTTGGTAACGGAAAAGTACAGAGGAACAGAAGGCGACCTTAGTTTAATGTCTGGGTGTCAATTTTCTGACACAGGGACAGAAATCGGTGAGTCAATCTGGTATTGAGTGGATTACAAAGTTAGAGTACTCTTGCTTTTCTGTTTGGCGGAAAATAATGTAAATTCTTTTTAAGTAAGTAGTTGATGGAACTATTACTATATTCTTTTATTAGATGAATACTGTGGTTTTGCAATTGCATGCTCAAAATGAAAGTATCCAAAAACCTACCTGATACCATTTTGAAATGATGCCATCACATGAGCAAAAGGCTAAGTTGTTGATAAACTTGTATTCCCCTCAGCCCTTAGCCCGATACCCCATAAGCGCCAGGATAAGGGAACAACGTCTGATCTGGACAAGGAGACACGAAGACAAGGAGACAAGGAGACACCTTCAATAGTCTCATTCCTCCGCTCCCAACCGGAGTCCGTTCAAGCTGACACACTCTGTGAAATTGTCTCCCTGTCTCCGTGCCTCTTCTTCTCCGTGTCTCAACCAGGCTCTCATTTCCTTGTCCTGGCGCTTATGGTTCTTAGCCCGATACCCCATAAGCCCAAAATGGTATGACCCTATTATCATTGAACCAGGTGTTTCATGTCAGATCTCATCTCGCACTCTCTCAAAGGCCAATCTCAACATTTGCATCCAGGCAAGGTGGATGGTGATCTCTTTGGTCTCTTGTTTGAAAAAAACCCGGATGGCATGCTGGTTCTTGATCAGGCAGGCCGAGTCAGTTTGATGAACCCGGCGGCTGAGCAACTTCTTGGCAAGACCGCGAGTGAACTGGTGGGACTTCCGTTGGGGATTCCGATTGTCAGCGATGAACGAATCGAAACTGAGGTGATTCGTCCTGATTCAAGCCCCGTAATAGTCGAAATCCAGACGGTTGAGATTCAATGGGATGAATCACCCGCGCTGCTCGCAACCTTACGTGACATTACAAAACACAAACAGGTTGAGCGGACCCTCCGTGCGACAATCCACCAGCAGCAATCCCTGGCCCATCTTACTACCTCTATTCTGGATGCGTTGCCTGTCCATCTTGCGATTTTGGATGAACAAGGTGTCATTCAAACCGTGAATGAATCCTGGCAGGCTTTTGGGAGAATGAACGGGCTCCATGAGCCATTTGGGATTGGCGAAAGCTACCTTGAGCGCTGTGATTGTGTCACGGATGAGGATCGAGATTCCGCGCTGGCGGTTCAATCGGCAATTGAGATGGCATTGGCTGGCCAGCAGGTTCATGACCCAATTGAATATCCCTGCCATTCCCCTACCGAACAACGCTGGTTTCAGGCACTGGTGGCGCCGTTGCCGGCAACGCCGTTCGCTGGCGTCGTTGTGATGCATATCAATATTACAGAGCGCAAACTGGCTGAACTCTCGCTCAAAGAAAGCGAACGCCGGTTCCAGGAGTTTATGGATTACAACCCGGCGGCAACCTGGATCACAGACCAGGCCGGGGCAATCCAGTATGCCAACCAGCGGTTTACCCAGATGTTTCAACTTCGAAACGGCAATCCAGTTGGGCAATTGATTCAGGACTTGTTTCCTCCCGTTCAGGCTGAACATCACCTGGCTATAATGAAGCAAGTGTGCGCCACGGAACGTGCGATTGAAGTTACCGAATCCCTGACCTGTCCAGATGGTGCCACTGGATTTTTCCTGATCTATCGGTTTCCGATCCGCTCTGAGTTTCAGTTGCTGGTGGGCGGCGTTGCCATTGATATTACAACCTTGAAAAAGGCCGAAGTGGCCCTCAAGGAAAGTGAAACCCGCTATCGAACCCTGGTGGATGCTTCAGCTCAGGTTGTGGTGTCAATCAATATCAAGGGTCATCTGGTGGGGAATCAATCGGCCTGGGCCGCCCTGACTGGTCAACCCATCGCAGATCTGGCTGACAAGGGGTGGATCTATGGGTTTCATCCTGACCACCGACCCATCATTTCGCAACTACTGGAGACCACCATTCAAACCCGTACCTCTGCCCAGGGAGAATTTTTGATTCAAACTGGTGGCAACGGGTATCGCCTGTTTTCACTGCGGAGTGTCCCAAACGTGGATGATGATGGCTCGATTACTGAACTCGTCACCGCCTTTACGGATATCACTGAACTCAAAGAAGCGGAGGAGAAGTTCCGCCAGAAAGAATTGCAATTCTTGCAGGCCCAAAAAATGGAGGCGATTGGCCGGTTAGCCAGTGGTGTTGCCCACGACTTTAATAACCTTCTGACGGTTATTGGTGGGTACACCGAACTTGCCCTGCGGCGAACCCATCCACAAGATCCGATCTACCGATTTTTTGTTGAAGTCCAAAAAGCCAGTGAAAGTGCTGGTTCCCTCACTCGTCAGTTGCTGGCATTTAGCCGCAAACAGGTGCTTCAGTCAAAAATTCTGGATTTAAACAAAGTCATTGCCAATCTGGAAAAAATGCTGCGGCGGTTGATTGGTGAGGATATCTTCCTGGAAGTCACCCTTTCCACCGATCTGCGGCCAGTGCAGGCCGACCCTGGCCAACTCGAACAGGTTCTGCTCAATCTGGCCGTCAATGCCCGTGACGCCATGCCGAAGGGCGGAAAACTGGAACTCAAAACCCAGAATGCCACCGCTGAAAAAGAGGGCGTGTTTGAATTTTCCGTGCCACCAGGTGAGTTTGTCAGCATCACGATGACTGACACCGGCACCGGAATTGCCCCTGATGTGTTGAGTCAGATTTTTGAACCCTTTTATACCACCAAAGAAGATGGAAAGGGCACCGGGCTTGGACTTTCCACGGTCTATGGCATTGTTCGTCAATCAGACGGCCATATTTTTGTCACCAGTGAGGTTGGAAAAGGCAGTCGCTTTTGGATTTTCCTTCCGGCTGCGGCGTTTGATATTGCTTCAACCCGTGCCACCACAATTTCCGCAGGTCAATCCAGTCGTTCCGAAACGGTGCTGGTGGTTGAAGACGCCGACAATATTCGCCGCCTGACCGTCGAAATCCTGCAACTCTCAGGATTTACTGTCCTTGAAGCGGAAAATGGCCCCAGAGCACTTGAAATCATCAAGCGTTCCAAACAGCCAATCAATTTGTTGTTAACCGATGTGGTTTTGCCGACGATGAGTGGCACCGATCTGGCCCAGTTGTTACGGCGTGAATACCCGGAAATGAAAATATTGTTTATGTCCGGCTATCTCGACGTCACTCAGTATGTAGACGCCCAACGTGAGTTAAAAAGTGGTTTTATCCAAAAACCCTTTACCCCGGAAGGCTTGCTCAAAGCGATTGAAAAAGTTATGGGTGAGTAGGAGTGAGAGCGAAGTAGCGAACCAATAGCGAATAGCGAGTAGCGAGTAGCGAGTAGTCAGAAAAAGTAAGTAGCGAGTAGCGGGTAGTAAAACAAAACTCCCTGGTTGCAACACCAGGTTTGGTAAATTGAGCCTGGAGTTTCGGTGTTAGTCAAAAAGAACCCTGGATTGACTACTCACTACTCGCTACTCGCTACTCGCTATTGGTTCGCTATTCACTATCTCGCTCTTTCCCGGCTATTTCTTCTCTAAATTCATTTCAAAGAACTTGCGCCACTGTTTGCCATCCATTGAAAACTCGCCGACTTCCTGCCACTTATTCTCTTTAAAAGTAATGGTATAGCGGATGCTTCCGCCGTTGGGGCTTGGAATTCCCCATTGCCAGCTTCCATTTTCGGTTGGAACTAAAACCGTGTCTAGGGAAGCCCCATCCGCTTTATGCGGGCGGATGCGATACTGATTGGTCTGGTCATCGAATGAAAGCCAGGCCAGAGCGTGATGGATGATTTTTTCAGGACTGTTCGTCTCAGCTTTGGCTTTATGCAGTCCTTCGATAATCAAAATCATGCCATTCAGCCGGGATTGAATCGTTTCGACACTGGTAAAGGTTTGGCGTTGTGGTCCAAATTCGATCCATCCGCTTCCCGTCCAGTCTCCGACCATGCCCTCCAGCTTTTTCATGGCTGCCAGTTGGGCCGCTTGTTTATTGGCGGGTGCTTGTCCCAGAATTGAGAAATCAGTTCCGCTTATCAGCATGAACCCAATACATCCGAACAAAAGAAAAAATCGTCTGGCCATCGTGAATCTCCTTGGTAACGTGAATGTGTCAATTTCAGTCACGCTAAAAGGATTTGCTCGCGAGGCCAAACGATGATTTCTGAATGGTTGATTTTGCTGACTGAACGGGAAAAAGAGCAGCATGAAGAATGAAGAATGAAGAATGAAGAAACTGATTGGTTCTTTGTTTTTGGATGCTATTGATTTCTAAGTACAAGTCCCCATAAAAGGGGGATGGAATTTCGGTGATTCCGAATTGGCTTTCGCCCGGATGGGCGCTGGAAGCTGGTTTGATCCCGGTTTTTATGGAATTTTCAGCTTCTCTCTCACCGTTGTTCCAGCGCCCATCCGGGCGCGAACCCGTGATGGCGACTCTGTCCGGTGGCCGCGTGTCCAAAGCGACACTTGCCACCGGCTATTTTCCACCGCCCATCCGGGCGAAAACCAATGGTTCTGCCAACGAATGGTCGAATTTCATCCCCCTTTTATGGGGACTTGTACTAAGTGCTAAACACCAAATACCAATCACTATTTGGGTCTTATACCATTTTGGAATGAAGTTATCGTATTAGGGAACAGTCAAGTAATTCAATCAATTGAATTTAGTGAACTACTGACTACGATCTACTGACTACAAACTGGTATTAGAAGATATTGACCCCAAGCATCAGTCACCAGGCGTCCAGCACTAAAAAGATTTTTCATTCTCAATTCTTCACATATTGATCATGTGGCCAGCCAGACCATGGATGGCTTCTTTGACTGCTTCGCACAGGGTTGGGTGAGCGTGAACGTTGCGCGACATTTCCTCAACCGTCAGTTCCCACTGCTGTGCCAGGGTGAGTTCGGGGAGCAATTCGGTGACTTCCGGGCCGATTAAGTGACCACCCAGCAATTCACCGTGGGCTTTGTCGCTGATGAGTTTCACAAAGCCGATGGCGTCGTTTAAGCCGTGGGCTTTGGCATTGGCGGTGAATGGGAATTTGGCGACTTTGACGTCATACCCCTGTTCAATCGCCTGTTTTTCCGTGTAGCCAAAGCTGGCAACTTGCGGCTGGCAGTAAGTTGCGCGAGGCATCATCACAAAATTGAGGCCCATGGTTTCCGTTCCGGTCATGTGTTCGGCGGCAATGACCCCCATCGCTTCGGCCACGTGGGCAAGCATCAATTTGGCCGTTACATCACCAATGGCATAAATGTGCGGCACATTGGTTTGCATATAGTCACTGATTTCAATGGCCCCACGGTCGGTCAGCTTCACACCGGTTTTTTCCAGGCCATAGCCTTCAACGCGTGGTTTGAATCCAATCGCCTGCATCACTTTGTCGGCTTCGAGTACTTTCTGCTGACCTGTGCCATCGGCCACGGTGACCCGGACGTTTGAGCCAGTATCTTCAATCAGATCAACGCGAGTGCTGGTCATGATTTTGATGCCGGCGCGTTCATAATGCTTTTTGAGTTCAGCCGAAATTTCTTCATCTTCAAGCGGCACAATCCGATCCAGGAATTCGACAATCGTTACCTGGCAGCCGTAGTTGCTCAAAACGTAGGCAAATTCGACCCCAATCGCGCCCGCCCCGGCAATAATGATGCTGCCCGGAACTTTGTCTTCAAGGATTTGCTCTTCGTAGGTCACCACGCGTTCGCTCAATTTCGAACCTGGAATCAAACGGGTCGTCGCCCCAGTGGCAATAATGCAGTTCTTGAACTTGATGGTTTCGCTTTCGCCTTTGTTGAGAGCAACTTCCAGCGTGTTGGCATCCTGAAAACTTGCCCACCCGTCGTATTCGTCAATTTTGTTCTTGCGCATCAGAAAATGGACGCCTTTCACGCGTCCATCGGCGACTTTGCGACTGCGGCGAAAGGCTTCACCATAGTCAAAACTGAGCGTCCCATCCACTTTGATTCCAAACTGGTTGGCTTTGTGCTTGAGGATATGCACCAATTCAGCATTTCTGAGCAATGCCTTTGACGGAATGCAGCCGACGTTCAAACAGACTCCGCCCCAGTATTTCTTTTCGACGATGGCTGTTTTGAGGCCGAGTTGACTGGCGCGAATGGCTGCCACGTATCCGCCTGGACCCGCACCCAGCACGACCAGATCATATTCTTTGACCATTGAAAGTTCTCCTTGTGTTTGAAAGCAGATTTGTTTTCACGACTTGAAACGGGCAGAACACAATTGGAAAGTCTGCCTGGAAGGTACAAAAGCGGCGCGATTATAGCCAAGCTTGAGGCAGAATCAACACGGCTCCCAGTATCGAGCAGGTGGAATCAGTGTATGGAATTAGGCTATGCTGCGAATTGGAGCTGAAGACTTCGGGCTTGGGGCTGAAGACTTCGGGCTTTGGGTTGAAGTTTCTCTTTCTTTCCAAGCACCAAGCACCAAAAAACCACTTCGTCATTTGGAAATGCCATGGGCTTTCGGTTTCGCAAATCCATCAAAATTGCACCAGGTCTCAAGGTCAATCTCAGCACCAAAGGCATGAGTTTGACTGTTGGTGGACAGGGGGCTTCAGTCAATGTTGGCTCTGCCGGCACATTTTTGAATCTCGGTTTACCTGGCACCGGGCTGTCGTATCGGACAAAAGTATCCAGCAATCGCCGCAAGAACCCGGCGACGCCGCCACCGCCCACGCCCCTGCCACCACTACCTGGCACCCAACCTGGGTGGAGCCAGCAACCTTCACCTCCGGGCACCCAGCCGACGGTGGTTCCGGCCTCGATTGGGCTCAATACTGACTCACGAATTTGTTTTTATAATCAATATGGGCAGGTGATTCCTGATACCTGGCTTGAGCAACTGGTTTCACAGAACTGGAAGGCCGTGACTGAAATTCTGGAACGCGAAGCGGCGGCCTATAACCAGGATTCCGGATTAGACCTGCATCTGGAAACGCCTTCACCGCGCAAATCCTTTGATTTACCGGAGCTGATCCTGGCCGGCAGTGTGCCGGCGCCACCTGAGATTTTCGATTTTTCAGAACCGATTCCACTTCCGCCGGAATTAAAGACTCCGGGGTTCCTCGGCGGATTGTTGAAATCCAAACGCGACCAGATTGAAGCTGAGAATAACCGGTTGCGTGAAGCCTACGTCCAGGCCCAGCGCGAATGGGAACGCCGCCGCAATGCCCACACGACCTATAAAACCGAAGCGATGGCCGATTACCAGGACCAACTGGCCAATTACAAACGGCTCAAGGCTGATATCACCGAGCGCAATCGGGTGCGTCAGTCGGCCTTGACCAATGGCCGCGAAGGCAACCCCGAAGCAATGGAAGATTTGCTCGGAGAAGTGTTTAAGGAAATTGACTGGTTTCGGGAAACGACCGCCAGTTTTGAAGTGACACCTGATGCCCAAACCGTGTGGGTGGATGTGGATTTCCCGGAAATTGAAGACATGCCGGCCTACACCGCGACGATTGATTTCCCTGGATTTCGCCTCAACGTGCACCCACGGTCAACCTATCGCCGCCAAAAAGAATACATCCATCATATTCATTCGGTTGCCTTTCGCGTGGTTGGTGAAATTTTTTGGGCGCTTCCGAAGGTGACATCAGTCATTTTGTCGGGATATTCGCAACGCCCCAATGCCCAAACCGGAGTCATGGAAGATCAGTACCTGCTCAGCGTCCAGGTTCCACGGGTAGAGTGGATCAAGGTTGATTTTTTAAACTTGAAAAATGTGGATGTCTTCGGCTTTTTTGAACAGTTCAAATTGCGGCGCAAGTGTTCGCGGACGGCGATTGCGGCACCGATCACACCGTTTCGAACTGCCGCTGAATTGAATGACTGGATGCCAACCGATTGTATGCTGTCGCGCAAGCTTGAACTGGCCGCGTTGACCCGTGAGGAAAAAGAATCCATGGGCTGGCTTGATCGGCGTCAACTTTCAAGCCTGACGGCTGAAGAACTTGAAATCCGCCAGGTAACGGCTGAAAAGCTGTTTGGCCGCTTTGTCGCCGAACGCATCAACATCAGCCGGATTGAAAAAGGCGATAGCGAGGAAATTGTCAAAGCCATCATCGGTTCGCCGACCACAACCGAAGCTAAACTCCTGCAAGGCAAAAACCATGTGACCTGGAAATATGCCGGAAGCAAACCCAATCAGATTAAATTCACGGTGAATTTTGAAAATGGCGTGGTGGTCAGTTGGGAAGGGAAACTGCCGTTGGGTGGCTGAATCGGGGTTCGGGATTCTCTTTCAAGGGATGAGGGATGAAGGATGAGGGATGAAAAAAATCACCTTGTCACCCTGTCACCCTGTCACCCTGTCACCCTGTCACCTTGTCACCTTGTCAGTCAGTCATTTCTAATGAATACAAGTACTTTGGGTTTGCTGACATATTTGTTCATTCTCAATTCTTCATTCTTCATTCTTCAGGTCCAGGGCAACTTAAAATACCTGAGGGTATCAACCCCGTAACGATAGCCGGCCTCGATGATTTGTTCAAAGGCGGTAAATTCAAGCATTCCAAACTCACTGACTGGCGGCGCCAGATATAAATCGGCATCCCGCTGGACGGCATTGGCGACGTTGGTACTACTGAGCAGTAACGACCGGATAATTGTATCGAGGATAGTCGGTACGCCGAGGTTTTTTTCACCGTGCAGCACCCGATCTTTCAAGGCGCCCCAGGCCGAAGGAAACTGTTCGCGCTTGGGGACCAGATCTTCTTCCGGGCTCACATTGATCACAATGTTAAACCCACTCCCAAAATCGCGGACAAGGTTTCCAGGTAAGTTATTAAAGACGGCGCCGTCAACCAAAATATTTTTCCCATCAATGACCGGGACAAAGACACCAGGGAGCGAACTGCTGGCCCGCAAGGCATTGACGAGCGGCCCTTCGCGGTGAATCATAATTTCAGCCGTGGTTAAATTACTGGAAACACAAAAGAAATTGATCCAGGTGTCTTCAATTTGATGGTCTTCAAATGAAGACTGGATGGCTCTGAGGGCACGATGGCTTTTCAAAAAAGCAAACACCGGGATGGTGTAATCCGAAGCTGGCTCCATATCAACCCATCCGATTTTGTTCCGGTGCTTGAGTTGTTCCCAATTCCACTGAAGCGCAATTTGAGCCCCGGCAATGGCGCCCATGCTGGTGCCTCCGATGATGTCAATTGGAATGCCAATTTCCTGCAACGCTCGATAAACCCCGAGGTGCGCCAGGCCCCGGGCACCACCACCACCCAACACCAGCCCTACGGCATGGCCAGTCATTACCCGCGCCAGTCGTTCAAAGTCTTCCTGCCGGTCTATGACAATATGAAAATGGTTTTCCACCGGGCGCAGATCAATCCACTGTTTGGTGCCACTTGGAAGTTGATCGCGGTTGGGGTGGATCAACACCAGCGATTGGGGTGGCGATGTGATCGAATTCATCCCGGCCAGAAAGCGCTCTTCGGCTTCTCGCAGTTTGGGTGATTCGTGGGCGAACGCCGTGAGCAGGATTCGATCTGCTTGCCGAATACAGCGTTGCGTCCAGGCCGAGGCCCCAGGCTCGGCCACATACACGACAAATTGATAGAGTAATTCCTGTCGGTCAAGCCAGGCGGTTAACCGGATGCTCAGCGGGTCTTCCACACTGGACTGGGAAATCCCCGGATTTCCTAACTCAGCATCAACCCGTTGCGCCGTCAACACCAAAACCTTGCCAAAGGTGTGCAGGGCAGCTTCCAGTTTTTGAGCAAAGCGTTCAACCGGCAACCCGTTACTGAGTGGAATGATCGCAATGTTTGAAATTTTGCGGGTGACCGATGACCAGCGGATGCGCGACGTTGACTGCTGACCGAGTCCTCCGTAGCGAATGCTGCCTTTGTTCCCTTGATGGAGTTCACGCGTCCGCAGCCGCTTGATCAGTGTTTGAATAATAAACTGGGTGATGTTTGGGTAGCGCTCGCTCAACCGGGTGAAGCTGGCATGATTAAATCGAATCAGAATGCTGTCACGTGAGGCAAAAATGCTGGCGGTGCGAGATTCGTGAGTGAAAAAGGCAATCTCCCCAATGATTTCTCCACGGCCAATATCATTGAGGACTCGCTGATTTCCGCTTTGATCATTGAGCACCGCATAAAGGTGACCACTCATGACCAGATACACGGCGCCTCCGACATCCCCTTGTGAAAACAGACATTCACCTTGTTGCAGATATACCCATTCGGCGTGTTCTTCGGCCATTTGGAGGGCTTCATCATCCATTGAACCAACCAGCGGAGGCAGCACCGTCAGCATTAGCTCCCGCTGGAGCCGAACCTGAATAATCTGAGTGACGCGGTTGATCAGGTCGGGAACGCGGCTGATGGCATGTTCAAACGTGGCCCGTGGAATTTTCAGGACCATAGCCTCAGTATCGGCATACACGCTGGCGGTCCGTTTGCCGCCGGTCAAAACCTGAATTTCCCCAACTGGTTGCCCCACCAGCACCGTGCCCACGGTTTGTTCATGCCCTTCTGGCTGCTTCACCGTGACGCGAAGCGTTCCGTTCAGGACCAGATAAATCGCATCGGCGATGTCACCCTGACGAAAAAGAAGGACATCTTTGGCCAATCGAATGCGGTAGAGTTCTCCGGACATATCCTGGATCAGGTCAGTCGGGAATCCCTGGAACAATTCAGTGGTTTTCAACCACTGTTCAATCTCTGGAACAGAAGGAAGTGGGGTATTGGAAGATTGCATGGGCCTGGATGTATCAGTTAGGAATGAAGAATGAAGAATGAAGAATGAAGAATGATTCCTGGTCATTCAATCACTCGATCAGTTTGTCAGCGGGGCATTCTGCCACTTCTTAATTTATTTCAGCAAGTTATGTGTTCAGTCGTTGCTTTTGAGTGTTGTCGCGCACGATTTTCAGAAACGCGTGCACCACGGGTGACGAATCATCACCCCGCCAGGCCACCATCACATCCACCGTCGGAGCAGGTGGCTCCAGATCAACATAGACAATCCCAGGCATTTGAAACACTCGGGCCGAAGCTGGAATCAGGGTGATGCCCATTCCGGCGGCAACAAAACTCAACAAGATCTGAAGTTGACTGGCTTCCTGGATGATTCCCGGTGTGTAGCCGGCTGATCGAAAAATCTGACTGACCAGCGAGAAAAACCCGCAGCCCAAGCTTTGAGGGACAAACACAAAGGCATCCTTCGCCAGAGCTTGAAGTGAAACCTGAGACTGATCTTTCAACGGATGCGACTGGTGGAGTGCCACAATCAATGGTTCCCGCAGCAACCGTTCGCATTCGATATTGTCGGCCAGATCATCTGGTTGAATTAAAAACCCGACATCAATGTGTTTGTGTTCGAGAGCATGGATTTGCTGTAGCGTCGGCATTTCGGTCACGATCAGATCAACGTGTGGAAAGCGGGACCGATAGGTGTGCAAAATCTTGGGAATCAAGTCATAGGTGGACGAACCTTCAAGGCCGACCACCAGTTTCCCGATTTCACCACGCCCGGCGCGAGTGGCAATCTGGAGCGCCTGATCCGCCTGGGCCAGCGTTCGGCGGGCTTCGGCCAGAAAGAGCCGGCCTGCTTCGGTGACTTCGACTTTGCGTTTGGTGCGTTCGAAAATCTCAATTCCGATTTCTTCTTCCAGTTCACGAATCTGTTTACTGAGTGCCGATTGTGAGACGTGCAGCTTTTCAGCCGCCCGGTTGAAATTGAGTTCATCGGCCACGGCAATGCAATAGCGAAGGTGTCGTAGTTCCATAGGGTTCGGGGTTCAGGGTTCGGGGTTCGGGGGTCAGGGTTCGGGGGTCAGGGTTTGGGGTTTGAGGTTTGGGGTTTTCGATAGATCTTCAAGGAATCTCTTTGAGACTGTTTGGAAATTCAGTGTTTTAACCTGCGAAGCGGGTTCAAGAACAATTTTGTTTTAAATCAACAACTTGCAAAAATCCCAATCATTTCCAAACAGTCTCTTTGGTCTTTTTCGTCCTTTTGGCCTTTTCAAACCCGAAACCCCGAACCCTGACCCCCGAACCCCGAACTAATCTCTTTTAGCGATTAAGTGATGAGAACAATGTATTGGACTCCTAGCGTGGAATCTGGGTATTGTCAACGCGGTCAGGAATTTGGATTTCATCACAAAGGAGTGTATATGGGACGTGTTGCAATTGTGTATCACAGTGGATATGGACATACAGCGGCGCAAGCCGAGGCCGTCGCCCGAGGCGCGGCATCTGTCGAGGGTACCACTGTTGAAGTTTTTACTTCGGATGATGCCATCACCAATTTGGAAAAATTAAATGACTTTGACGCCATTATTTTTGGAAGCCCAACCTATATGGGCAGTGTTTCCAGCAAGATGAAAGCGTTTATGGAAGCCAGTTCGAAGATGTGGATGGAGCTGAAATGGAAAGACAAAATCGCCGCCGGTTTTTCAAATTCCGGGAGCTTGAGCGGCGATAAACTCAACACGCTGCTCCAGTTCGCGGTGTTTGCCGGCCAGCACGCCATGATTTGGGTGGGAATGGATGTGTTGCCATCTGGGGCACCCGGCGACCCGGAAAGTATCAATCGCGTCGGTAGTTTCCTCGGCGCCATGGCGCAATCCACTCACGGAACAGCCGTTCCGCCAGACGGCGATTTAAAAACAGCGGAACTGCTTGGCCGCCGGGTGGCGCTCACCGCCCAGCAATGGGTGCGTGGAAGACAGTGAACAATGAAAGAAAGGGCTGAGGGCTGAAGAAAGCGGCTGAAGAATTGGTTTTATTTCATCCCTCATCCTTCATCCCTCATCCCTTCGATTGCCCTGAGCCCTCATCCCCAGATTAAAGGAGGTTTCAAATGATTACCGTCCGACCAGGAACTGAACGCGGACAAACTCAAACCTATTGGCTCGATAGCCGACATTCGTTCTCATTTAATATGTATTTTGATCCAAAGCATATGGGATTTCAGCACCTGCGAGTGATCAATGAAGACTGGATCCGGCCAGGCGCCGGTTTTGGAATGCACTCGCACGCGGAT
The DNA here is from genome assembly GCA_016208495.1 of Acidobacteriota bacterium. Classification (NCBI taxonomy): domain Bacteria; kingdom Pseudomonadati; phylum Acidobacteriota; species Acidobacteriota bacterium. Next base: position 65,956 of record JACQXX010000111.1, read on the forward strand.
ATGGAAATTTTGACCTATGTGATCAAAGGCACGCTTGCCCACAAAGACAGCACGGGTGGCGTGGGCGTCATTCAGGCGGGTGAAGTTCAGCGGATGTCCGCCGGAACCGGCATCAGCCACAGTGAATTTAATCACTCAGATACTGAAGAAGTGCATTTGTTTCAAATCTGGCTACTGCCCGAACGCAAAGGATTGCAGCCGGGATATGAACAGCGTCAATTTGCCGCTACAGATCGCCAGGATACGCTCTGTCTGGTGGCGGCCCGTGATGGACGCAGCCAGGCACTGACAATTTATCAAGACGTAGATTTTTACGTTGCCAGTCTGACGGCCCCCGGAAAAACCGTAAGTCACCGCCTGTGCCCAACCCGGCACGGATGGCTTCAGATTGGACTTGGACGTGTGAACGTCAATGGAGTTGAATTGAAGACCGGAGATGCCGCCGCCATCAGCGATGTCGAACGTGTTGAAATTGAAGCACTTGAACCGTCTGAAATTCTTTTCTTTGATCTGGCGAACAATCCCAAGCCAAATCATCATTGAGGGTTGAGCAGATAAATATTTCTTTGGAGTGCTGCAACTTGCTGCAGCTTTGAAAAGCGGTGACAAGTCACTGCACTCCAAAGAATTCTTTTTCTGAAACCGGGTTATGGGAAGACATCGGGTGATGATTTCGACGGAAATGAACGTGCTTTATATTGGTTCAATGAGCGTGACGGCTACTTTTCCAACTCGATTTCCCTCCATGGCCAGCACCGTAAATTGCCAGTTCCCATGACGAAATTGATCACCAGCAACTGGAATTTTTCCCAACTCAAATAAGACAAAACCGCCCAGGGTTTGAAAAGCGCGTTTGGCTTCCATCGGGATTTGGATTTCAAGCAGGTCTTCGAGTTCGATCAAGGGAAACATCCCATCCAGTTGATACTGTGATGTTCCCTCGACACAGACCATCACCCGGCGAATTTCTTCAGGCTGATGGCCTATCTGTCCAAGAATGGCTTCTGATAACTCATCAGCCGTGATCATTCCCTCGATATCCCCGTGTTCGTCAATGACAAACAACACCTGGGCTTGCGCCTGTTGAAAATGATCCAGAACTTTTAACGCGGGCACGTGTTCGGGGATAAAAAGAGGTTTGTGGAGGACTTCGGTGAGATGGATTTGGCCTTGACTGAGAAAGAGATCGAGAATTTCCCGAATGTGAACCACGCCAATGACGGTATCAAGCCCACCACGACACACTGGAATCCACACCTGCCGGGTCACACGAATTTTCTGGCGAATCTGTTCGTACGAATCACCCACGTCAATCCACACAATTTCAAGCCGGGGAATCATCACACCTGCCGTCAACCGCTCGCTCAATCGAAACACCCGGTAGACAATCTCCTTTTCGGTTGGTTCAAACACCCCCGCTTCCGTGCCTTCAGAAATCAGAATCCGGACTTCATGTTCGGTGACCGAAGTCGGCTCCGGCTCGTGTTGGCCAACCAGGTGGAGGAAAAAATTGGTGGTTTGACTGAGTAGCCAGACCAGTGGCCTGGCGACGAGCGACAGTCGAACCATCATCGGAGCCACCCGTGAAGCAATGGTTTCCGGGGCATTGAGTGCAATTCGTTTCGGCACCAGTTCTCCAAAAACCACCGAGCAAAACCCGATGCTTCCCACCACCATGAGCAGGCTCAGAACCTGACTGAATGGGGACAGGAGCGGAATCTGGCTGATCCAGCCGGCGATAAACCCGGCCAGAGTGGCTTCCCCAACGGCCCCGGCCAGAATTCCGACAAAGGTAATACCAATTTGAATGGTGGATAAAAACCGATTTTGGGACTCAATCAAACTCAGCGCCACACCAGCCTGGTCATCACCGAGGGCCTGGCGTTGCCGGAGGCGTTCTGGGCGGGATGAAACAATCGCCATTTCTGACATGGCCAGCAGTCCGTTTCCGCCAATCAACACCACAAGAATGCCAATTTGAACCAGTACACCAGAGGTCATAACATGCCATTTTGATGGAAATGCAGTTTGGCCCGTGTGCAGTTCAAGCCATCAAAATCCCGCACGCCAGGCTTTCAGATTTGATATAGACATAACTGAGTTATTTTGAGAAGATGCAATTGCCGACACCATATCATGCACGAACGGGAGTTCACCAAAAAGATGACGATTCAGGAAGTTTTGCAGCAACTGGAAGCACTCGGGACAGAACAAGCCCGGAAAGTTTACCGCCAGCACGGTATCACCACGCCGATGTTTGGGGTCAGTTACGCCCATCTGGGGAAACTACAGAAAAAACTCAAAACGAATCATGACCTGGCCGTCGAGCTCTGGAATTCCGGCAATCACGATGCCCGGATTCTGGCCACGATGATTGCCGATCCAAAACAACTTACGCTGGCGCAAGTTGAAGCCTGTGTGGATGAATTATCCAATTATGTCATCACTGATGCTTTGACCGGACTGGTCGCGAAAACATCGGTTGCCAGGCAGGTCCTGGATATGTGGAAGAACAGTGAAACGGAATGGACTGGACAGTTGGCCTGGGGAATTTTGGGAAGGCTTGCGGTTTCAGATTCAACGCTTCCAGATGATTTTTTCAAACCGTACCTCGACATCATCGAGCGGGAGATTCATACCCGCCCGAACCGCGTCCGGCACTCAATGAATGGCGCCTTGATCGGCATCGGCATGCGCAATGCGCAACTCGAAGCCGAAGCCCTTCGAATTGCTGCTGCCATCGGCAAAGTCAAAGTTGACCATGGCCAAACCAGTTGCAAAACCCCGGATGCCGCCAGCTATATCAAAAAGGCGAAAGCACGAGGGGCAAAATAGGGTTCAGGGTTTTCAGAAGGGATGAGGGATGAAGGATGAGGGATGAAAAAATCCCCTTGTCGCCTTGTCATCTTGTCCGGGGTTCAGGGTTCAGGGTTTTCAGAAGGGATGAGGGATGAAGGATGAGGGATGAAAAAAATCCCCGTGTCCCCGTGTCCCCGTGTCCCCCTGTCATCTTGTCCGGGGTTCAGGGTTTTCGTCCTTTTTGTCTTTTCGCAAACCGGAACCCTACCCTGGCGGCTGCAACGATTGAGCCAGCCGCAGAAAGGCTTTGCCCGCGTGCGAAAGGCCGGACTTGCGGCGATGCACCAGATACAGTTTGCGTTCGACTTTCATTTCCTTGATCGGAATCCCAACCAGCAACTTGTGGTCGAGTTCGTTTTGAACCGCCAGTTTGGGCAGAATGCAGACCCCGCTTCCAAACTGGATGTAGCGTTTGATGGCTTCGATAGAGGGCAGTTCAAGTGTGATGTTAAGTGGTGTTTTGTAGCGTTGAAATGTTTCCATAACTTTCTGGCGGTACGGAGAAACGACATTGTGCGCCGCAAATGACTCCATTTCCAGCTCCGTAATCGAAACCAGGTCTTTTGAAGCCAGCGGATGCGTCGGCCCAACGACCAGCACCAGTGAATCGGTTCCAACTTCGATTGACTGCAACCCAGGCTCCTGGGGCTGGAATGAGATTACACCCATATCTACTTCACGATGAATAACTTGCATTGGGATTTCGCTGGCCCGGCTGCGTTTGACCTCAACCTTGATGCGCGGGTACAACCGGCGAAATTCCGCCAAAACCGGGAGCAAATACATCACGGTGTATTCATTGGCCCCAATTTGGAGTTTTCCTTGATGCAGGCTGCGGAGTTCCTTGAGCGCATTGGTGGCTTCGCGCCGGACATTGAGCATTTCCTGGGCAAAATCAAAAAGCAACTCGCCGGCATCGGTTAGGCGACCGTCCTTAAACGCACGATCAAAGAGCACTTCCCCGACATCGTCTTCCAGTTTGCGAATGGATTGGCTGACCGCCGCCTGCGTTCGGTGCATTTTTTGGGCCGCCCGGGAAAAACTTTTTTCCTGAGCGACAGCTAAAAAGACCTCTAATTGAGAAAGATCCATACCCTGGTTGGTGCCTCCGCAACGTCCCGTTTCAAATCTGTCGCCAGTGTTTTTAAAATTCTGAAGCGAAAGGGGTTGTGTAAATTTTGGGAATCACTTTCAAGTTCTCTCAAACCCACAACCGCACGTCTGATCAGTATTAGTAAAAACTGAAGTGTAATTCAATTACACTTATATCATAAGCATTTCTTATGATATTACAAGAATTATAAATTTGACTACTGTTTTTTTTTGCTCTACCGTAGCCCTCGCCAATAAGTCATACCGCCCTTCATCTGCTGGAGGGTGCATTTCCCAACAGGGAAAGGCTTTTCCAAAGCCCTGCCTTTGGCATTTGGCTGACTCAATAACTAGACTGGGCCGGGTTGGGGTACGTAGGTAGAGGGGGAATGTGAGCCCAACCCTCGCCCTGGCTAGTATATTTTCCAACGCTTCAGATCAGGCAATCTGCCGCGTTGCATCTTTTCAAGGAAATCCACTTCGTTGACACCGATCCACTTCTGTCAGGGCAGGTCAGGCCCGGACTCAGGAAAGGTGTGTTTTGCCATCGGAGCGGACTTTTCAGGTTTATCCTGTACCATTTTGAAAGAAAAGGAGTTCGTGCAATGGAATCCGTACGTGTCACTGTCTTCGACACGACGCTGCGCGATGGAGAGCAGTCTCCGGGCTGTAGCATGACAATCAACGAAAAGCTGCGAATGGCCCATCAGCTTGATCGTCTGAGTGTAGACGTTATCGAAGCCGGCTTTCCGGCGGCCTCAGGCGGTGACTGGGCCGCCGTCAATGCGGTGGCAACTCACTTCCGCCGCCCAGCGATTGCCGCCCTGGCTCGGGCCTGCGACGAAGACATTACCTGCGCTGGAAAAGCACTGGCTCCTGCCCATCATCCCCGCATCCACACCTTCATTGCCACATCCGACATTCACCTGACTTACAAATTGCGACGCAGCCGGGAACAGGTGCTTGACCAAGCCTGTCAGGCCGTAAAACTGGCGCGCACCTTTGCCGATGAGGTTGAATTTTCACCTGAGGATGCCACCCGCACTGACCTTGACTATCTGTGCCAGGTCGTGCGCGAAGTCATCGCCGCCGGTGCGACCGTGGTGAACATTCCCGATACAGTCGGCTACACGATTCCTTCCGAAATGTCGGTGATCATCAAAACGCTGTTTGAGCGCGTGGACAACATCCATCAGGCGACGATCAGCGTGCATTGTCACAACGATTTAGGGCTGGCCGTGGCCAATTCACTGGCCGCTATCGAGGCCGGTGCCCGTCAGGTTGAATGCACCATCAACGGGATTGGTGAACGCGCCGGAAATGCCTCGCTCGAAGAACTTGTGATGGCCCTTTCCGTGCGACGCGACGTGCTGGCCTATCAAACCCAAATTGCATCGGAATTGTTATTTCCAACCAGTCAGCTTTTGTCTGAAATTACAAATATTCCAGTCCAGCCAAACAAGGCAATTGTCGGACGCAATGCGTTTGCCCACGAAGCGGGTATCCACCAGGACGGCGTGCTCAAAAACCGGCTGACCTACGAAATTATGACGCCGGAATCAGTTGGTGTTCCTGAAAACCGGCTGGTGCTTGGGAAACATTCCGGGCGTCACGCCTTGATTAAGCATTTTGAACGGCTTGGGTATCGGTTTGACCGGTTTGAAATTGACCGGCTCTATCGGCATTTCATTTCGCTGGCTGACCAGAAGAAAGAAATCACTGACAGCGATCTGATTTCCCTGGCTGAAGATGTACACGAAATTTCGCGGTTAACAGCTTGAAGGAGAGGGTTCAGGGTTTAAAAGACAAAAAGGACATAAAGGACATAAAGCAATTTCTTCGAAGACCCTGAACCCTGAACCCTGAACCCTGAACCCTGTTGAATATCATTAAATCGTATACAGGAAAGTATCATAAATTGTATACACTTTCGGAAACAAAAAAGTGAGCTAAAGTGTCATCCTCTAGTTAAGAAGGAGGAGAAAA
>JACQXX010000112.1:0-68579 GCA_016208495.1 Acidobacteriota bacterium
GTTGGAGGAACTTGGTTCCGTCACATCCGGGAGTTCATAGACCACTTCCAGCACATACGAATTGAGTTTCGGCACGATTCGCACCTGCTGGATCTGGTTTCGGGGAATTTTGGTTGCGAAGGAGAAGTTGGTTTGGGAGGGGTGGATCACACCCCGTTTCAAGGCTTTGCGGCTGACGGCCTGAATGGTGTAGATCACCACGTTTCGGCCCGTGGCCTTGGGTTTGTACTTGGGAATCTTTGGTTCAGCCAGGAATTTGTCAGGGTCGCGGGCATATTCGGCAGTGGCGGCAAAATAGCTGGTCCAGTCCTGGCACACCTGTTTTAAAACCTGTTGACTGACCTTGGCCGGCAATCCCCGGTAGGCGTCGCCCGCTTTTAACCGAACATCGAGTTGTTCATATGAAAACACCGTCCCCACCTCGAAAAACCGTTGTCGCTGTTCATAGAGCGCCAGGTTATAGAGGTTCTTTGACCGAAAGCAGAGGTCATCGGCTTCGGCGAAGAATGGGGAGTCAGGTTTGATGTGATGTTTTTCAACTCGAATCATGGTGGCAGTTTAAATTACAAAGTGTTAAGGGGCAAGTCTTTTTTCATCAACCGTAAAGAATTTGTTCCCGGTATAAATGATCGTGATTGGTTAGAGATAGGTATAAAAAATAAAACTGAATTCAATACCAGTTTGTAGTCAGTAGTCAGTAGTCAGTAGTTCACTCAATTTATTTGGGTGAATCACTTGACTGTTTTCTCATGCGGGGATTCCACTGCAAGTTGATATAACAACTTGGCTTTGGCTTGCATTCTCTTCTTCAAACAGGTTAAACCAAAGCACTCTCAGTCTTTGAACTCTGAACCTCAAACCAGAATTTTCTTTCATATGGCTGGAAATTCACTTCTTGTGGGTGCTAAGATCAGGTACAGACTCATTGTTCCGCACAGCTCACGTTCCTTGCCTCTGCCCTCCTGCTGAGAAGATCAGAAACCCGTCTTTCCAATCACCGCCTGATACCATTTTGAAATCATCACCCTGATTTGGCAGAAGGGTTAAACCATTGAAACAATTGCATTTCCCTGAACCCTGAACCCTAACTGGTATTATTTTCCACTCGGTCTCAGAGTGCGCTGGAGAATCGCATGAAACGTCTCGACCAGGTTATTGACGTCATCATCGAACGCTACGACACGGAAAACAACCTCATGGTCAAGGAACACACCATCACCGATATGATTGCCCAAAATGGTGTTTCTATCCTGACTCGCAATCAGATACCGGTTGGGGATTTCCTGCTGTTTAAGACAGCGGATGGCTATTTTCAATCCTCGGCGGTCGTCAAATCCGCCCGGTTTGCCGAGGATTTTATCCAGCGCCTGACGCTCGAATTTGTCGGCGAAGACTGGCAAAAGAAATGGATTTATGCCCATTCGGAAACGGTAAGCCCGCTCCTCGAAGAGTTTTATGACATCGCTGAAGAAATGTCCATGCTGCTCCAGATCCTGATGCAGGACCGTGATCAGGGACAGTCGCCCGATGAAGTATTTCTGCTTCAGCTCCAGGAAAACGTAGACCGCCTCCGCAGCATTACTTTTCGCATCCGCAAGGCATGAAAGTCGTCCCGACCGGCACAAACTTGTCTTTTTGAAGAATTTGACCATCCGCCGTCAAAGCCACAACCGAAAGTCTCCAGGTAGTAGCAGCAGGTGGAAACTTCAATTTGACACTCACCCTTCCTTGATGATCTGTTGCCAGACGTGGCGCCCAGAGTGCTGTTTCCGTAAAATCCTGCCGGAGGTGTGGTGCTGTAGGCCGCTTTGGTGACCTGACAGGTACGCGCAGACCCCGGTTGGCCGGCATGGGTGTTGTATGAAAGTAATTTGGCGCATACCACACGTTCATATTGGTGGTATTGCTTTGCATTCGGCCAATCTCCAGTTCCGTCACCTCACCAATACGGAGTACCAGGTTGATCAATGTAACCCGTTCAACATCAACCACAACTGGTTGTATTGAGCGCGGTAGAAGATTTTCAGAATCCGAAATAATTTCATATTGCCCAGGCGGCAAATTATTGATCAGGTAGGTTCCATCCTGGTTCGTCCAGTGGTAGGTCAGTCTTCCCGTCGTTTCGTTCTTTAGTTCCAGCCGAACATTACTGAGTGGATTTCCAAACTCATCACTTACCAAACCAACCATCGCACCAGAACCTGGCCTGGAGGAACCTGGTTGTGCCTGGTGGCTGGGTGGCGCAACCTCCAGCAAAACTGAAGATGTGGCCAGTGTGAACCCCGAGCCAGCGTGTCTTTTGTCGGGCCCAGGGCTGCAGAGTGAAATTGTCCACCATTCTGATGTTTTGGATTCAGGCAGTTCACTCAACGAATTTTTCTTGAAGAGTACAAAGCAAGGGCTGCCCCACGGATCCCGAAGTTGTTCCAAATCAAGGCCGTTTTGTTTGAGGGCCGCCTGTAATGCAGCTTCGCGGTTTTCAGGTTTGAGAATCGCTTCCCCCGAATGAAACACCGTGGCCGTGAATTGTTCCCGTACCTTGCGGAAGGAATCCAAAACTGATGCCGTCAGGAGAAATCCTCCCCGGTCCAATGCGCTGCCATCATAAAATTCGTCGCTCGGAGAGGCTTGCCCACGCTCACCCGTACTTCGCACCAGAATGGCATAACAGCTTCTCAAAATCGGGAAGTCAAAAAACAACCCGCGCCCCCATTCATCGCGCCGATGATCGAGGTCAATTCCCTGGCGCGCCATCTCAGTCTTGAGCGTGTCATAGTCGCGAATGTAGATTCCTGTGTGCTGAAAATAGCTGGCACTGGCCTGATCAATGGCTTTTTTGAGCGCCGTCGAATATACCCATCCACATTCGCCAGCCAGAAAATCATCTATGGTCTTGGGGGTTCGATCTGGTCCAGAGCTATAGATTTCCAGCACGTCACGCGCCTGCCTCCGCGTCACTGTTACCTGATAGGGCATTCCCCACGGATCACGAAGCGCAGCAAAGCTTTGACCACCAGCCGCCACAATGGACTCAACCTGCGCAACGGTTTCAGGTCGAGTGATTGCCTGAGTGACATGCGCTTTCACCAGATCAAGGAGTGGCTCAAGCTGTTTCTGAATATCTGGTTGAAAGAAATGAGCGATACATCGTGCTCCCCAGAGATCGGTATCTTCACGAAAGAACTCGGGTACTGAATACCATTGCCAGGCAAGCACTTCCGCCACCAGTTGGAGTTCGTCCGAGATCGGCTGCGCCGGATCAAGACGGGAGAGGTCCGATAGCGAAAGCCTGCCTATCATCCAGCGTCCACGAGCTTGGTCAAGTCCGCCGTCATAGCAGATTGGCCCTGTTTCCTCTCCATCGTTCTGAATGTGCATTGGAATTGCACAATCAACGACCGATACACCAAGGACACCTGTCACGGGTTTCCCATCTGTGGTTTGGAGATGACATACAATTTCTGCCTCGGCGCCGGGCTCAATCATTTTGCTCGAAGTATCAATTGTCAGCCGTGGGACCTCATCCGGCACATACACAACCCACTGGCCCGGTAGAATCCATTCAGAGGAAAAGTGAGGCGACGTCACAGCCACCAGCAGCTTTCCTTTTAGATTTGGCTGGTATGGAAACACAACACTGGTTTTCCCTGGTTTGAGCGGCACAACTTTGCTCGCCACAATCTCATTTCCACGTATTACTGAAACCTGCCCCCAGCATTTGGGCAATGTTGACCAGAGCGTGACGCCAAGGGGTTCACCGGGGCGATAGATCGTTTTTTGTGTCTTCAGATCAAAGGGACCACGCCCAAATGATTCAGGAGTAAATCCAAGCTCAAACCGGTCTCGATCAAGTTCTGCCAGACAGGCGCTGAACCGCACGTCAGGTCTGGCCAGTTCATCAGTCGGAAGTTCAACTCGGGCCAGCCCGTAACGACTGGTTTTGAATTTCCCAAGCGACGCCTTTTGGCGCTTTTCATTGGTTCGATTTGGCCCAAAAGTTACAAGCCAGTCGGATGTCAGTTCAAATTCTGCCGCACAGGGTGTTCCATCGGCGGCGCAGGTGGCCACATACACCATACCAGGAACGTGAGGGTTCAACGATTTTCGAGCCGAAAGGACATACAAATGAACCGGAGTTTTCGACAATCGCAGGTACAGCCGAGAAGACTCAGTTTTGCCGCTGGTTGGATCGCTCCATTCCACATCGAATGAAACATCCCGAAACCAGTCATGTCCACCACCGGAAAAATCGTCGTGATCGCGCGTGAGGTCAATTGGAAACTGGACCTGCCCAGCCAGGTTGGTTTTGACTTCGACTATAACTTCCTCGACTTGCGTTGTGGTTTGTTTTTCCTGATTCCAACCATCACGGCGGCGAATCACCCGGACCAATCCCTCACAGATCGGCTCTCCTGAAAGATAAACCGCACTGGCACTTACGGTTGCAGTCTGACCGGGAAGATAAAACGAACGGTCAGTCTGAGCGGTCACAACAAACTGGGGTAATTCATACCGGCTGATTTTCACCTGTTGCGAGGTCGAACCAATCACCTCGGAGGTTACATCCATCACCTGCGCCTGAATGGTCAACAGTTCGGCTGGCTGGGTTTCTGGAATTGCCCAGTCAATCGCGGCGATTCCAAATTTCGACGTAGGACTGACAGTTCGAAAGACCTCGGAATAGGTTGAATTTTCCACTCGAAATTCTACTGGGACACCAGCCAGGGCCAGCCTGGAAGTTTGCTCTAGAACAATCGCTCGCACATGCAGAATCTGTCCGGGCTGGTAGACAGGTTTATCTGTAGTGAGCATTACCTGGGCGTTTTTCTCAACTTCAACGTCCCGCCTGAAAGTGTGGGTGTATTTTCCCCGGTGACAGGTCAACTGGAGTGCAACAGGATCAGAGTCAGTGAGAGGTGGAAGGTCAAAGACGAGCCGGGCGAGCCCATCCGCATTTGTCTGACCAGAAACAGTCCGAATTTGAGGAGATTTTTCAGCTCCAATCGTGAGCGTTGCCACAACCTCAACCCCCTGGGCAGGCACACCAGAAAAGGGATGAAACGTTTTGGCTTCAACCCACCATTTCCCACGCCTGGGAAGGTTTCTGGGTGTTGTCAAACCAGGTGTGAAATACTCTGGGCAAAGTTGTGAAAGTGCCACAACCCCTTGAACCGGCTGAAGATCTCCCTGTGGTATCACCTGGTATCGCAACCGCCGGAGCAGTACCAGTTCCGATTGTTTCTCTTGATCGAGGATGGTGACCGGGCAGACAAAAGTCTGTTTTCCTGGTTGAAGCTGCACAATTTGAGCTGGTTCAGCTCGCACTTCATTTTTTTCATTGAGTATTTCAAGTTTGACTTCAGCCGGGGTGACGCTGGCCGTTGGGTTATAAACCACCAGTTGAACCTGAGCCTGAGACGAACCAAAATCAAACCGTGAAGCGGCTTCATCAACGTACAAACCCGTTTGGGCAGTGATGTTCAATGATGAAAATAATATTAATCCAGAGATGATGCCGCACCAAACACACCAGACTGCCAGTCGCATATGGATGGCTCTCTTTTGATTTCAGGATTTGGATTTTTGGAATCAGACGTCAGGATTGGAGGAAACACCTGACAAGGGGTAGATGTCTGCCAGGCGCGTGAGATTATACCAGTTTTTCGTCAGGAGTTAGGAGTCAGGAGTTCGATATGTTCAGTTGATTGAACCACTTGACTCTTTGATAAGACATCCGGTGGTGATTCTTCAGTTGGAAATGAAGTGAACGTCACGAGTTGCGGCCTTCAGGCGGCTCCGTGTTTTTTCAGACCAAAGTTGGGGGATCAAACCTGCATGAAAGCAGCAACTCTTCACTGTTTAAGTCAACCATTTCCTATGATTCGGTTGAAGATTCTGATGCTCCACCTTCTTGAGCCAGCCAGGTTTCCAGGTCCTTGACCTCGTGAAAATCAAGCAGCGCATCCCCAAGCTCTTCCAGTCGGGCAACCGGCAATGATTCAATTCGTTGTTTCAGGTCAGCCGAAAACAGGCCCAGTCGCCGTGACAATTGCCGTAACACGATTTTGGCTTCACCTTGCCGGAGTCCTTCCTGCTGCCCCTCTTGCCGACCTTCCTGCCGACCTTCCTGCCGACCTTCCTGCCGACCTTCCTGCCGACCTTCCTGCCGACCTTCTTCTAAAATCTCCTGGTAAATCACTGATTCCCGCATATGTCTCTCCCTTAAAATTGCTCGGATCAAATTCTGGTCAAATCGCAATCCTGCCAGGATTTGCGTACACGTCAAAATATCGCGCCGTTCAACCGGTTTCGCAATCGTTTCAATGCTTTCTCCCACCTGGGTCAACAACTCGTTCGGATTCGTCGTCCGTGAAAACACCGCCAGCGGCAACAATGCTGGATGGTTCAAAAACAATTCCGGCGGCTGTTCCCACATTCGGATCACGTGATACCGATGCACTGTGTCTCCCACTCGAAATTCATTCGGTAATGATCTTCCCGCCGCTGTTTCCGTCAAAATCACCACCACCTGCACCACGGGCAACCCATACTTCCGATATAGTCGCACAAAATAATCCAGCATTCGGAGTGGCACAGGTGGTTTACTTTCACCGACTGTTTGAAACTCCAGGTGCAGAATGCACCCATCCACCTTTAGAAACACCACAAAATCCGCCCGAATCGGTTCAATGCTCAACTCGGTTTTCAGGATTTCAGCCTCCGTTGGCCGCTGACCCAGCACCCACTCAGCAAAATCCAATGGGTATTTCTCAGCCAGGTATTTGCACAGATTGTCAGTCTGGATCACATTGAATTCCTTTCATTCCCCATCATTCATTAGATGGCTTTATTGCCTTTAACCATAGAACAAGATTGGCTTTCGCGAAAGATTTTTTGAGGAGCGATCTCACCGCTCCCGAATCACAAACCGGGCCGGAGCAATCACGGTCTGGGCTTCCGGGTTGTAGTAGTCATACAAAATTGACCGCACCGCTTTGGCGTTCATTGCAAAGCGTGGAGTGAACGAAAAACTCAAAGTGCTACTTCCCGTTGAAGACGGCCAGAGGTACAGAATCACCTGGTCAGGACGTACTTCGAACGAATTTCCCCAGCTTCCAAGCTTTGCGACGGCTGTTTCCAGTGAAGCCTGATCAACGTCAACGCCCGGTGGGAGTCCGATTTCCGCCAGCAACATCCCGTAAGCGTTCTTCCCGGTTCGTTGAGCCGTCACCGTGCAGGTCACTGATTCGCCAATCATGGCTTCGGTTTTGTCGAATGCCACATGAATCTGCACGTCCGGCGATGTCACGGCGGGCGCCAGCGAACGGACAGCCCAGGGCACGTATGAACCAACCACCGCCTGCAGCGTGAGAATTTTCCCCGGCTGATTCCGTTTGAGCACAATCTGGTTCCGTCCTGGAATCAACCACTTTGAAACATCAATAGAGAGAGGATTTAGAGTTCGGGAGTCAGGGGTCAGGGAAAGCGGTTTTTTTCCACTGGCTGACCAGGTGACCAGTTTGGCCAGTGTGCCGTTGACCCACACTTCAGCCGATTCTGGTGTTTCGTTTGATTGAGCGGTGTGTGTTTCGCGCCTGGCCAGCACCAGCAATGCTCGCCAGGCGTTGAGCGAAGCCTGCGTTGAATACCACACGCCGTAACGATCTTTGGTTTCAATCAGATACTGAAAGCCACGATTGATGAGTGACTCAACTTCGGCAGGTGGGTTGGCTCCCGAAATCGTCACCAGGGCTTGCAAAACGAGCGCGGTGGTTTCGATTTGCCCGGCAGTTCCCCAGCCATAAAACAAGGTTGGACCGGATTGCTCCCAGTAGACTTTTTCGCCTTTTCTCTGAGCCAGTTGTATCAATTGTGGGATAACTTCCTGGGCGCCAGCCATGTCTCCAGTTTCAGATGCAGCCAGAACATAACACGCCAGAAAGTACGGATCACGGCTCGCTGCAATTCGAGGTTTTACAAAAGCCAGTCCTTTGGCGATGGCGTTCTGATTGATCGTGTTGACCCCAGCTTTGACCAGTGAATACACAATGCAGGCAGTCTGAGCAGCAGCCTGTTTGTCCTGTGTTCCGTTTCGCCACTGATAGACCATCGGCCAGTTTCCGTTCGGCAATTGCGCCTTGACCAGTGCTTCCTGGATTTGTTTCAGAACATAAGTATCAATTGCCGCAAACTCACTGGCCTGACTGAGAAACTGGACGGCATACGCCGTCAACGACCAGTTGGGATCACCGCTTCCCCAGTAGGCAAAGGCATTGTTTTCAAGGCGATACGCAATCAGCCGGTCGATGCCTTCCTGGGTAAGCGTTCGGGCTTTTTCCGCAGTGGGTGAGTCGAGTGCTCCGGTTTGCTTCAGGTATTGCAGGACCAGTACATTGGCATAGGCAGCAGAAATTGTTTGTTCGGCACAGCCATACGGACGCTGCACAATGCCGTCAATACCTTCAAACACGTGATCTATCAAATTAGGATAGATTTTGACTTCCCCCTTCAAGGTGCCAGGAACTGGATGTTCCGGCGCCGTCAGCTCAAGAGTGGTTGTACTGTCAGCCAGTTTCCCAACCGTTTGGACCTGTTCCTGGGCATCGGGAAGAACGGTCACGGACTTTTCGATAGCGTCTCCGGTGTGTGAATTCGTCGCTGTCACCTGCAATGGGCCGTGTTGTACCATCTGAGTCGCCCGAAATGAAAAAACCGGCTTTGCGTTGCTATTGGCAGCGACTTCCACCTGTTTTTGCGAAGAGCCGTGTAATTCAAACCAGCTTTCGGGTTTGAGTGAAACCGTCATCGTTTGCGAATCCGGCAAAAAATTACGCAACAGCACCGGAAGCGAAAGTTCATCGCCAACTGTCAAAACCTGTGGCGGATCGTGTTCGATGAAAAAGGGCTGAAAGGCAGTGATTTCGGCTTCTCCAGTCACAAGTTCGCCATTCATCGTCGAAGCCAGCGCGTTGATTTTCCAGGTGGTTAAATTGTCAGCCAGATTGAAGTGAAGCTGTACCTGTCCGGTTTGGTCGGTCTCAAGCAGCGGTTCCCAGAGCAAAGTTTCCGGGAAATATTTGCGCAGCCGGGGCGTCGAAAGTTGGACGAGCGGTCGTGACGGTTGTGGGTCTTTAGCTTTGACAACCTTCTCGGCTGGTGAAGTTTGTTTCAGACGTGGCCCGGCGGTAACGGCCACCGCATTCTCCTCTGTCCCTGGTTCGAGGTATATTTTAAGGAAAACAATCTCAGATTTTTGGACCGAAATATTCACCCATCTTGTACTGCTAAACCCATCTGCCGATGCAGTTGCTGAATACAGACCAGGTGCCAGATCTTCAAATCTAACCCTGCCGGTTCCATCGGTGAGCGCCGTATAGATATTGCCGCGCCATTCACTTCGCAACTCAACTTTTGCCCCTGATATGACCGCATCCGTTTCATCTAAAACAGTTGCTATCACAACCCCACCGCTTCCGGTTGAAAGCACCGTTGCCCCTGCTGCCGAGTTCTCTCGACTGACCAGGGTCGAAAACAGACCAAGATCGAAATCATCCCAGGTTTCTTTTGGTCCATCTGGTCCCAAACTGGAGATTTTGATGGTCCAAAATTCCAGCTTTGGGGCCCCAAACTCGAATGCAGCCCTTTTCTCTTCTTCATCAGGAACTCGTTTTTCAAATTTCACCTGATAGGCATTTCCCCACGGATCACGCAGTTCATCAAAATCAAGTCCTTCAGTTTTCAGCAGTTGGTTGAACACAACTTCTTTGTTTTCAGCCTGTTCAATCATTGTTGCCGATGTGCGCACCACCGAATCAATGACTTTGCGGATATCATCAAAGTAGCTGATCGTGGATTCCCACACGACAAAATCATCCAGCGGGAGATGGGTTTCGCTTCGCGGATTCAATTTGCCATCTTCGCCCGCACTTTTCAGATAGAAACAAAACCATTGTTCTTCAATGGTGAATTCGCACACCAGCGGATGGCCCCATCGGTCACGGAGATCAGACAGATTGATTCCTTCCAGGGCAAGTTCACGACGGAGCGTTTCAACATCGCGGATGTATTCTCCGGTTTTTTGATGGTAGGTCCGCAACACCCGGTCAATCACTTCCCCAGTTTTTGTAAATGGCGACCAACCAAGCTCCCCGGCAAGAAAATCATCATCTGTCCCTGGTTTTTTATCTGGCCCACTGCTTTTGATTCGCCATTTATCAAGGCCCAAAACCGGGACAAATTCCGATTGAAAGGGCATTCCCCAGGGATCGGTGATTTCGCTGAATTTCCTGCCGTGGGATGAAAAAATGCGTTCGACATCGGCTAAAGTTTTGGGGTAGGTGCGGTTTTTTTCAGCATAGTCAGAAACAATCTGAAAAACGGTCTTCAGCCTGGCAAGTACATTTTGGTGAAAAATGGGTTGCAGGTTGGGTGATTCAGAGGTTCGATACCCAAAAAACCAGTATGCCTGATCAATCGGCCACGAATAATTGAGCAGAATTTCGGCCACTGTATCCAGTTCAGGTGGAAATGGTTGTGAGACATCGAGGTTTTCCAGATCCGTGAACGTCCAACCACCAACAGCATCATCAAATCCCCAGGTATCTCCATTTTTGCCAAAGGCACCGTTCCAGGTGCCATATCTCCAACCGGTCGGGATTCGGCCTTCAATTGCTTTGTCGTAAATAGCGACACCCAGGGTGCTTTCAACTGGCTTTCCGTCTTTGGTAGACACCTTCAGGTCAAGAGTGTTTTTTGCTCCAGGCTTACAAACCAGTTCTCCAGGTTTTACCGTGAGCGCCAGAGTGTGTTTTGTTGGGAAGAACAGTGCAGTTTGTCCAATCACTTCTTCTTGATTGAGCTTTCCAGACGGAAACAGGGCAAACAAACTCAGAAGGCCAGCAAAATCAGGCTGATAGGAAAATTCAATGGTGGCTTTCCCCTGCTCAAACCAGATGTTTTTGGAGGCAACAACCTTCGACTTCTGAGCCACCACGGCCAATCCCCAACCACTCGATTTTTGTGAGGCAACCAGATCGGCTTTGATTGTTTCGCCTGGGCAATACAGCGTTTTTTCCGGTCTGACCTGGATGCCCGTTTCAGGTTCATACAGCCAGATGGTATGAGTGGTTTTGACTGTGTTTCCTGATCGGTCACGCGCCACAATCTCAAAAGTCACCTCGATGTTCTCATAAGTTGAAGAAGGGATGCTGACTTTCAAAACTCCATAGCGACTCGTGCTCAATGTGCCAACCAGTTCACTTTTGACAGACGTTGTTCCGGCTTCACCGGCATCTGGTTCGAGTTGTTGTTGATACACCTCGACTTCACATTCAGTCGGAAGGCCATCTGGTGTACTGGTCGTGATGTAGAGTTCATATGGTCCGCCACGACTTTGAAAGTCACGCCGATCAAAGACATACACGTGGATTGGCTCTTTGGAAACCCGCACATCAAACTGACAGTGCTCGGTGCGCCCTGTGATCGGGTCTGTGGCATACACCGAATAAGAAATATCCCCAAAATCCGGGTCACCTTTTTCGGCTTTCAGGTACTCCCAGGTTCCTGACAAATCCAGAGTGGTTTGGGAATGCCCTTGAGCATCGGTTCGACTGGTAAAGGTCTCTCCTTCTTGCACATCATACTTTTGCTCGCGGAAATTCCATTCCCGTTCAATTTCCCTGACGACTCGCACCAGCGCATTCTTCACTGGCTGCCCGAAAAGATAATCAGCCTTGATGTCAACCACCGCCACCTGCCCCGGTAGATAGAAAGTCCGATCTGTTTCCGCCTGTACCCGAAATGTCGGAATCTCATACCGACTGACTTTGACCAGTTTTATTGCCGAACCACGAGGCCCAGAACTCTGGAGCTGGGCATTGATTTCAAAATCTCCCAGGCGCTGGTTTTCAGGAATCGTCCAGTCAGCAACCGCCACACCAAATCGTGAAGCTGTGACTTCTTTGTGAAAGATGGTGGTGGATTCAGGGTCTTTGATCTCAAACTCAACTGTGATTTCTGAAACT
The DNA here is from genome assembly GCA_016208495.1 of Acidobacteriota bacterium. Lineage (NCBI taxonomy): Bacteria > Pseudomonadati > Acidobacteriota > Acidobacteriota bacterium. The sequence continues at coordinate 12,024 of JACQXX010000112.1, forward strand.
GGTGGTCCGGTTTCTTCGGCAACCAGTGCCCGCATGTGCAGGGTTTGCCCTGGCTGGTACATCACTTTGTCAGTATGCAGCCAGATTCTGGCAACCCTATCCACCTTAAGTTCTGAACGTGCAGATTCAGAAAAAGTCTGTTTGGTACCAGTAACCTCAATCGTGGCAGACTCGTCTGGATGAATCTGGGGAAAGGTGAAATCCAGTTGTGCGGTACCGCTGATGTCGGTCGTTCCCGGCACGGAAAAAGTAGCTGGTTGTGCCTGATTGGTAATCTTGATGGTGGCAACAAGCTGCACGTCACTCACTGGTTTTCCAGTGATCGGGTGAAATGCCATAACCAGCACTTTGTATGCTCCAGGAGATGTGAGCCTTTCCGGTGTTGCCACCCGCAACTGAAAACAATCTGGCGTGATTTCTGAAACCGCAACGACACCGCTCACGGCATTCACTGTTTTTGGCTCTGGTGTGACACGATATCGAACCCGATGCAGGTACAGGGATTCAGGCTTCCCATTGAAGAGTTTTCCCAATGACAGATTGACCGGGATACTTTGTGCGCCGGGATCGAGTATTGTCTGGATTGTGGCGCGCCGTGTGGCCGCATCCTCTGGGTCAAGCAATTCACATTCAATGGTTACCCGTACTGGTCGCCCGGTTGAATTGGTTACACTGAATTTGAGTTCACCGTGGGTGTCAAAAGGCATCAGACGGATGAGCGATTCATTGACCTGGATTGAACCAGCGGCTGGAACACCAGTTTGCAATAAACGCCTTGCCTCACCAGCAAGCCCGCTCGTTGAATAGCCTGGATTTCCCTGAATCCTGAACCCTGAACCCTGAACCCTGAATGGGATAACTCCAACGTCAACAGCCAGAAGCAAACACAACACCACTCCGAACAGAACACACCAGACCGCAACACGCATATGGATGGTTCTCTTTTCTTTTCAGGAATTGAAATTTTTGGAATCAATTGTCAGGGCTGAAGGAAACGCCTGACAGATGGTGAATGTCGAGTTGAGATGTAAAATTATACCAGTTTTTCGTCAGGGGTTAGAGTCAGTCATTCGATATGTTCAGTTAGATGAACCATTTGACCCTTTGATAAGACATCTGGTGGTGATTCTTCAGTTGGAAATGAAGTGAACGTCACGAGTTGCGGCCTTCAGACAACTCCGTGTTTTTTCAGATCAAATTTGGGGGATCAAACCTGCCTGAAAGCAGCAACGGTTCACTGTTTAAATCAACCATTTCCTATGATTCGGTTGGAGGTGCTGATGTTCCAGATTCTTGAGCCAGCCAGGTTTCCAGGTCCTTGACCTCGTGAAAATCAAGCAAGGCATCTCCAAGCTCCTCCAACCGGGCGACCGGCAATGATTCGATCCGTTGTTTCAGGTCAGCCGAAAACAGGCCCAGTCGCCGCGACAATTGTCGCAACACGATTTTGGCTTCACCTTCTTGCCGACCTTCCTGCCGACCCTCTTGGCGGCCTTCTTCCAGAATTTCCTGGTAAATCACTGATTCCCGCATATGTCGCTCCCTCAATATTGCTCGGATTAAGTTTTGGTCAAATCGCAATCCCGCCAGGATTTGCGTACACGTCAAAATATCGCGCCGTTCAACCGGTTTCGCAATCGTTTCAATGCTTTCTCCCACCTGGGTCAACAACTCGTTCGGATTGGTCGTCCGTGAAAACACCGCCAGCGGCAACAATGCTGGATGGTTCAAAAACAATTCCGGCGGCTGTTCCCACATTCGGATCACGTGATACCGATGCACTGTGTCTCCTACTCGAAATTCATTCGGTAATGATCTTCCCGCCGCTGTTTCCGTCAAAATCACCACTACCTGCACCACGGGCAACCCATACTTCCGATATAGTCGCACAAAATAATCCAGCATTCGGAGTGGCACAGGTGGTTTACTTTCACCGACTGTTTGAAACTCCAGGTGCAGAATGCAGCCGTCCACCTTCAGAAACACCACAAAATCTGCCCGAATCGGTTCAATGCTCAGCTCGGTTTTCAGGATTTCAGCCTCCGTTGGCCGCTGACCCAGCACCCACTCAGCAAAATCCAATGGGTATTTCTCAGCCAGGTATTTGCACAAATTGTCAGTCTGGATTCCGCTCAATTCTTCTCGACTTTTTCAGCCACAATGCGCAATCCGTAGGAATTATCAACCATCTCAGGTGAGTTTCCGCTCCGGACGGCTGAGCGGCAATCTTTGGCATTCACATTCCAGGCACCGCCTCGCAGCACACGATATTGGGTATCCAGCCCTGACTTCCAAACACTTCCATCGGTCGGGGCACCGTTATAATTCTCCTGAAGCCAGTCCTGGCACCATTCCCGAACGTTGCCGTGCATGTCGTACAACCCCCAGGCGTTCGCTGGATAGCTCCCCACCGTGGTGGTTTTTCCCTGGCCATCTACTTCTGGATCATCACCGTAAGGGAAGTTCCCACTATAATTTACCTGCTTCATCGTCACCTTTTCGCCAAACGAAAATGGTGTTTTGGTTCCAGCACGACAGGCATATTCCCACTCGGCCTCGCTTGGTAACCGATAGGTGTAGCCATCTTTGCGATCATTGAGCCATTTCAAGAATTCCTGGCAGTCATCCCACGAAACATTCTCCACTGGCAGCCGATCACCGGTGAAGTCTGAAGGGTTGTCTTCCATCACGGCCTGCCACTCGCTCTGCGTCACTTCATATTTTCCCAGATAAAACGGCTGGGAAATCGTCACTTTGTGTTGTGGGCCTTCGTCAGGGTCGCGGTCGGCTTCGCTTTCGGGTGAGCCCATCACAAAGCTGCCAGGTGAAATCAGGACAAACTCCATGCCAATGTCGTTTTTGAAGGTCGCGCTCAGGAGCGAAACCACTGGAACAGACGGGTCCTCAGTCTTTTTGGCGGGTACCTGTTTGGTTGTCTTCTGAGGCTGGGGGGCAGATGACGACGACGCTGTTTTCTTTTGAACGCCCAACCTCAACCCGGCCCCAATCGCGCCAATAACCAGAACCAGCACGACCAGCGCCAGCACGGGAACCATCCATTTTCTCGATTTTGGAGCGGCCATGTCCGATGCCGGGGGTGATGGTATCTGGACCGTCGGTGGTAGCGTCGGATGAGCTGCCGGCTGTGGCATGGGACGTGTCTGGAAACTCTGGGCCGGAGCAACCGGCGGCGGAGCTGATTTGTTGGGGTCAACCACAGTTTCCGATTCGCTCCAGCTCAGATTTTGAGATGCCTGTCGGGTCAGATCATTGTGAAATGAAGCCCCTGGACTGGTCGCACTACCTGCGACTGGAACGGTTCCGGGTTGTTCGATGCTCGCGGTACCTGCCTGGCGCAACATCCGCCGAAAATCTGCCGCTGTCGTCGGACGCAGGTCTTCATCCAGATCAAGGGCCTGTTGCAATACTCTGGCAACCGACACCGGAATCATCCAGTTGATCTCACTGGCCAGCGGAAGAGGATCAGGCAGCCGTTTGGCAACCTTCATGGCACGAGTCAGCGCATCCACCGGCGGGGCCCCGGTCAGGAGGTGATACAGGGTCGCGCTCAGTGAAAACACATCGCTCCGGGCATCGGTGCCGCTGCCCTGCATTTGTTCAACCGGTGCATAGCCAGGGGTATATGCCTGAACGCTGGCCCCGCTTGACCCAGAAACCTGTGACATCTGGGTGATGAGCCCTTTTGCCAGACCAAAATCCAGCAGAAAAATCCGCCCTTCTGCAGTTACTTTTAAATTGGCGGGTTTGATATCTCGATGAATCACCGGCGGTTGCTGGTTATGGAGATACTCCAGCGCGTCGAGCAAATGATCAGCCCAGTGCAACACCTGTTGAACCGGTAACGCCGTGCCGTGTTCGGCCAGATACGCGCTCAGATCCTTGCCGGGAATAAACTCCATGACCAGAAAGTGACCGTTATCCTGGCTAAAGTAATCACTGACTTTGGGCAATGCCGGATGGCTCAACCCGGCGAGCAACCGGGCTTCGCGTTCAAACGCTTTGGTCAGGTGGTCTTCGGAAAAAAAGGTTTCTTTGACCGCTACGGTGTGGCCGAGTTTGACGTGTTGAGCCTCGTACACGGCGCCCATTCCGCCTTTCCCTAACTGACGCACAATCCGATAGCGATCCTGTAAAACAAGTCCAGGTGCAAGCATAGATCAGAAAATTCAAAAACTTGGGATAGAACAGCCTGTTCGATTGAGGGCCAACAATACGCGATTCAGCCGCCCGATGGGAAGGTCACTGAACGGAAAAAGCTGGAGCACTGATTTACTTCACATTTTTTCGTGGTTGCGGGTTGAGATAATTTGTGGCAAGTTTGGGTCGGTTATACTACGGTGGAGGAATCCCTACAATGGCAACCAATCTGGTCGAAATCATTGCGCATAAAATTGCTTCCTTGCCAGTTGAGCAGCAGAAACAGGTTCTTTCGATTGTCAATTCAATGGCGGCTGAACTTGGGCAAGAGTCGCCCTTACACACTGGTCATCACAAACTATGTGGCCAGCTTACCTTCTTAAATCAATCTCTGACCAGTGATGATATTGCCGAAGCCCGGCGTGAAATGTGGGGAAAATTCGATGAGGATCAAGCACAATGAGTCGCCAACTCGTAGCATTTTTTGGACTGCGGGGACTTGTCACCGCTTTCGTATGTGGCGACTTGTCACCGACGAAACCAAACTCGACAGCGACAAGTCGCTGAACTACCAAAGCTGCACCAAGTTGCAGCACTCCAAATTTTTTTCCTGAACTTTATTTCTCGCGGACAACAAACCGTGCTGGCGCGATCAGAACCTGCGCATCTGGATTGTAATAATCATACAAAAGCGAACGTACGGTTTTGGCTTTCATGGCAAACCGGGGCCGGAAGGTAAATTCAAGCGTATTTTTTTCATTCCGCCAGGGCCACAGGTACAGCACCACCCGATCCGGCTGGATGTCGAACGATTGCCCGCCGCGAGCCTGCTTTCTCAACGCCTGAGTGAGTGATTCACGGTCAACTTCGACGCCCGGCGGGAGTCCAATTTCCGCCAGCAGCATGCCATTTCCACGGTCTTTGCGTTCGTAGCCAACCCGGCACGTCACCACCTCGCCCAGGGCGGCTTCGGTTTTGTCAAAAGTCACGTCGAAGTTCAAATCAGGCGATTTCTGGGCGACTTTTCCTGGTTCAACGGTCCAGGGCACATACAGGCTGGTCATCAGTTGGGCGCTCATCAGTGTAACCGGTTGCTGACAGCGAAGTTCCACCAGATTGCGGCCCGGTGCAAAGCGCTCTGTCAGGTCAACTGTGATCGGAGACCAGCGGTCTTCCTTTCCGGTCAAGTCAATCGTTTTGAACGACTGACCATTGACCCAGACGTCAAGTGCTGAAGCGATCTTTCTGGCTTCACGTTCCTGCGCGTTTAGTGCAAACAACAATTCCCACACGGCAACCGAAGCCTGAGTTGAGAGCCAGACGCCGTGCCGATCTTTGTTCTGAAGCAGATAGAGCAATCCCCGATTGAAACGCGATTGCCATTCTGATGCCTGAACGTTTCCTGTCACCGCGAGAATTGCCCGTAGCGCCAGGGCCGTGGTTTCAACTTCCCCGGCGCGGCCCCAGCCGTGAAATGGCGTCTCAATCGATTGATTCCAGGAAACTTGCTCTGTACCCGGTTTGATCAATTTGCCTAATCGCGCTACGGCTTGAGCGGCCAGTTCTGGTTGACCAGCACGACTGGCCGCCAGTGCCGTCACCGCCAGCCAGTATGGGCTGTCACTCGGTTCAATCTGGCTGGCCAGTCGGTCAAGCGCCTTCTGGAATGTCTCAGACTTTTCTCCGGAACTGGCCAGACTCAGCGCCACATAAGCTGATTGTTGAAGGTTATACACCGATTGATCGGGACGAGAATACCGGTTGTCAAAAGCCCAGCTTCCATCAGTTTGTTGCTGACTCAAAACATAGCTTCGGGCCCGGTCAATCACCGATTCATCCACCGTGGCAAACTCACGCGCATCGGTCAAAAACCGAATGGCATAGGCCGTCAAAGTCAAATCAGGCGAACCATTCCCCCAATAGGTAAAACCACCTGTTTCATGCTGATACCCCAGCAACCGGTCAATTCCCTGCTGAGTGTAATCGCGTGCCCGTTGAGCGGTAACAGCTTCTGGTTGTTCAAGTTGTGCCAGGTATTTCAACACCATCACGTTTGGATACGTTGAGGAAATCGTCTGTTCGGCACAGCCATGCGGACGCTGCAAAATGCCTTCAATGCCTTCAAACACGTGGCCGAGCAAATTCGGATAGAGTTTCAGCGTGCTGTGAAGTGTCCCAGACAGAACTGTCGTCGGGACGAGAGTTTCAAACTTCGCACCTTCTGAGAAGAGTTGCCCATCAGTCTGGACCTGTTCCTCACCATCTGGTTGAACAGTGACTGGTTTTTCAACTGCGTCGCTGGATTCAGTTCCGGTAGCAGTTACCTGCTGGGTTGCCGTTGGCGATGGTTTTACGACGTCGAAAGAAAACGTCCGGCGGGCCTCGTTCTCACCAGCCACCTCAAGGGTTTTTGAAGCGGCATCACGGGTTACAAACCAGTCTTCCGGTTTGAGGTTGAGCGTGACGTTCTGCTTTTTCTTCAAGTAGTTGCGAACAATAACCGGGAGCGTGATTTGATCGCCGACGGTGAGGGTTCGGGGCGGATCGAGTTCAGCAAAAAACGGCTGGAACGTCTGGATTTCTTTTTCAACCACCCCAAGCTGACCATCAAGCGTCGAAGCCAGCACCGAAACTTTCCACGTCGTCAGACTGTCCGCCAGTTTGAAATTGAGCCGGGCGTGGCCATTTTGGTCGGTTTCAACCTGCGGCTGCCAGAGCAGGGTTTCCGGAAAATATCGCCGCACTCTGGGAGTAAAGAGCGGTACGGGAACTCTGGAGGCAACCTGTTGCTCTGCCCGTGTCCTGACTCGCGCCTCTGAGTTGGTGGTTTGTACCAACACCTCACCTGACGAAACAATGATGACTTCTGAGGAACCACCAACTATCAGCGTGACATTGGCGACGGTCATTCGGTTGCCACGCAGCAAAACATTTTCATATCGAACGTGTTGAAAACCGCCGGCATTCGCATTGACCTCGTACCATCCGGGCGGCAGTTGCACCAGAAAATACTGGCCATTCTCATTTGTTTTTGTGGAGAAGATCTGGCCGGTACCCTTGGCAATTGCTTCAATTTTTGCACCAGCAATAACGGCACCGGTCTCATCCATCACGGTTCCCATCAGGGTCCCGGTTGCACCGGTATCACTCTCTAAGAGCGCTTTTTCATCAGGAGATTGACCTGTCTGACTGGTCGCCGTTCGGGTTGCCAGCATTCCCAGGACGAAATCATCCGCATCCCCCTGGACCTGATTTGGCCCACGGCTGCAGATTGAAACCGTGCCATAGCGATACACAACCTGCATCTGAGGCGTCTCAGAGTTATCCTCATTGGTTGGTTTGAGTTCCAGGTGTCGGAAATTGAGATAGAGCGGGCTTTCCCACAGGTCACGCAACTCGTCAAAGACGATCCCAGCCGCTGCCAGTTTCTCTCGAAAAGCCTTGTCTTTGTCATGAGCCAGAATAATTTCCGGCAATACATCCCCCACGGCCTGCTCAAGCGTTGCCCAGGTGTCTACAAAATAATTGCACCTGGAAGTCCAGACTCGAAAATCATCGCCGCCATACGGCTGTTGTGGATCAACTTCGATGCCATCCTCGCCACGGCTACGCACTGCAATGACATAGTTTTCCCGTTCAATTGAAAAAGTAAAGCGATAGGGCCTTCCCCACGGGTCGCGTAGCTCATCAAGTGCCAGATTTTGGCGGGCAAGTTCCGCTTTCAAGGTTTCATAGTCCTGGATGTAGCCTCCGGTGCGGGCATGGTACTGCTCCACAGCCCGGTCAATCCGTTTGCCGGTGGCCTGGAAAAAAGGCCAGTCAAATTCGATAGCGGCGAAATCATCCGGCGTACCGGGACGTTTATCCGGCCCATTCGTTACCAGTGACCCATTATTTTCTTCACGAAATGTTCTGACTGAGACGCGGTATGAAACACCCCAGGGATCTTTCAACTCGTCCAGTCCCACCCGGTGCGCTTCTAAAAAAGAAGCCAGTTCAGCCGCGTTTTGAGGTGGGGTTTCAGCCGATTCAAGGGCCTGTTGTATCTGAGTTCGAAATCCTTCCAGTGATTTGGAAACCGACTCACGAAAGAGTTCTCGCAATCTCCAAACCTCCAGAACCGAACCGCCAAAGTGTCGAAAATCAGAAAGTGGGCTATACGGCTCATTTCCAAGGATTTCTGCCAGCACATCATACCCGGCTGGAAACGGCTCGGAAGAGTCAAGCTGGGCTAACGAACGAAAATCAATTTTTCCATCAACCAGTGTTTCGCCCAGCCAGCGATTGATGCTTTCTGAGAAGCCAAATTCAAGATTCGGATTGAATTCACTCTGAAGACGAGCCTGAACCGCCCGATCCACCATCGCAACACCAAGCACGCTCTCAACCGGAGTATTCCCCGCAGTGCGAACGTCAACCTGGAGCGTGCCATTGGCTCCAGGAGCATAGATTTTCCGATCAGAGTTGGCCTTCACGTTGAGCCGCTGACTCTGTGGGTAAATAACAACCCAATGAGAATCAATCAAATCCCCGGATTCCGTTGGTTTTGTACCGGTGGCGACCAGTTGTAAGACGCCTTTGAACTCTGAGCGATACGGAAACCGAATCAGTTTCGGTGAATTTCCGGCCTGAATCGTCTGGCTGGCCAGCACTCGACCGGCTGAAACCACTGAAACCAGCACCTGACCGTTCTGGTTGTGAGCAAACAGCGTGGCCGTGATGTCTTCGCCCGGATGATAGAGCGTTTGTTTCCCTTGAAGCATCAGGGCTGGCTCATCTTTTAATTCAACGCGGTGTGTGGTTTGGGTCGTGTGCCCGGCCTGGTCACAAATGGTCAAATCAAAAACCAGCTCATCACCAACCATTTCTTTTGCCGGAATCTCAATTTTAAGCAGTCCCAACTGGTTGGTACGCAATGTTTTGGCTCGACGAGGTTTCCGGGTTTGGCCTTCGGCGGTGGAAGCTGGCTGAGTTCGCGGCACGACTTCAACCGTCGTCGGAACAGCTTTTCCTTCAGCCAGTTCGGTCAGCACATAAAACGCGTAAGGCATTCCAACCACTGCCGGATGATGCCAGTTAAATACCTTGACCTGAAGCGATGATTGACTGACCCGAATCGTAAACCGCCCCTGCTCCGTTCTACCAGTTGAAGCATCGGTGAAATAAGCGCGATAGGTCGCATCCCTGATTGATTCACGGTCAGATTGGAGTTCCTCGTGAACCTGAGTCAGGTCAATCACCGTCTGAAACCGACCCTGGCTATTGGTAAGACCAGTCACGGGCTCGCCTTCGGTCACATCCCATTTTTGATGTTCATAATTCCAGCTTCGCTCGACTTCACGAACCACCCGCACCTGGCCCTGTTTGACAGGCTGTCCGAAAAGGTAGGTCGCCTGCACGGTCACGGTGGCTGACTCACCGGGAAGATAAAACGGCTGGTTGGTTTCGACGGCAACCACAAACGTCGGGAGTTCATAGCGACTGATTTTGATGGGCGTGCTGGTCATTCCACTCAATGAGCTGTCATCTGGAAATCTGGCAATGACGGAATATTCACCTGAGCGCTGATTCTCTGGAATTTCCCAATCTACCGTTGCCACACCAAACCGCGACGTGGTGGCTTCTTTCTCAAACACTGTTTCATAGGTTGGATCTTCGACTTGAAACTGAACGACCGCCGCCGCCGCGGCTTGTTTTGCGGCATTAAAAACAAGTGCCCGGAGATGCACGGTTTGTTTGGGCTGGTACAGCGGTTTATCGGTATGGAGAAAAAGTGTTGCCTCCCGATTGGGTTCCAGGTTTTGTTCAGTTGTTTGGGTCCAGCCGTTTTTTGACCCGGTCACTATGATTTTCACATCATCGGTTTTACCAATCGTTGGCAAATCAAATCTCAAAATGCCGGTTCCTTCAGCTCCGGTTTCGGCCTGGGCCGATTTGACCACTTCCCCGGTTTTGTTTTTGACTGTCAATCGGGCATCCAGCGCCACCCAGGGCACAATCCGACCAGTTACCGGATGCACGGCTTCAACCAGTGCCAGATACCGTCCACCCACCGGTGCAAATTCAGGGACTCTCACCTGGAGCGAAAAAGAATCCGGCATGAGTTCCGACACCGACACAATGCCGTGAGCCGGAGTTACCGTTTTTGCCGCTGGGGTCACTCGATACCGCACCCGGTCAAGCAAGAACTGAATTGAGTTTGGTGCACCAGGGGTGAACCAGGAATGGTCAAACTTCAAGCGCAACAGCGACTTTCCAGGTTTCAAAACAGCTTGAACTTTTGTTTGATCTCGGATCGTGTCATCTGGAGTCAGCACCTCGGCTTCAACCACGGCCTCGACTGATTGTCCGGTTGGGTTCGTCACACTGAAGGTGAGTTCAACCTGTTGATTGTTCGGTGTTAATCGGATGGCGGACTCATCCACCTGGACGGTACCAGTCGCAGAGACTCCACTCACGGCAAAAGCCAGAAAACCACACAGCAGGCCAGACAGGACAAACCAGATCGCGTAACGCATAGGGCTTGCGCTCTTTTCTTTGAGGATTTTGGACTGAAACAGTCATCAATCGGCGCTGAGGAAACGCCTGATACAGAGTAGATGACAGTCTGGCGAGTGGGATTTCAGCTTTCTGGAGATTTTTCCAATTTTACCATTCAGATTAACATTTCCTGGGAGCGGCGCTCCCAGGATGGTTGAAAATCTGGTTTGTCATACCATTTTGGGCTGAGGGTATCGGGCTAAGGGAAATACAATTTTTTCAATAGTTTAGCCTCGCCATAATACGAGGGCTTCATTCCAAAATGGTATCATTCTCGTTCTTTCTGTTCCGTGTATTGTTTTCTTTTGATTTCCCCAAACCCTATCTCCCAATTCATCACTGGCGCTGTTTTTCCAGAATCTCAGTGAATTCCTCAAGGGTTGCCGCGAGGATGGCTTGTTTGTGCAGAAAGGTCAAAAGTTCTTCATTCTCAATGGTCTGAATCGCTTTTGTCATCTCCGAGCCCACCACTCCAAACCTGGTTTCAAGGGTGAACAAAAGGGTTTCAATTTTTGACAGGATTCGTCCTCGGGCTTCGCCTTCAGCTTTGCCTTCAGCTTTGCCTTCAGCTTTGCCTCGGGCCTCGCCTCGGGCTTCGGCCATGCGTTCAATGGCAGTGACATATGGCATATGGTGGTGCTCCTCATATTCTTCCAGATCGTGCTGGAATTTGGTTTCCACTTCTGGTGGTAACTGCATAAACCAGTCTATCAGCCGAAACAGCTTGCGTACATCCTCGCGTTCGTACCCTCGTTCATAGAGCGAACGCACAATCCGAAACTTCCATTCGCGCCGGGATTCGGGTTCACCTTTGGTTTCCATCGTCTTCAAATGCGCCAACACCAGCGGCGCAAACCGGTTCTGACTGTGCTCCAATCCCTCCTGATGTAAGCGATTGAGCTTGACCGTTGGAAACCGGACTTTGAGTTCGTATCCCCAGAAAGACCACCCAAACTGGTTTGGATTCCAGTCCGGATTGGCGTCTCCCAACACCACCAGACTCACCACGTGTTTCCCAAACTCGTCATACAATCGGGCGTCAAATCGAAAGATCCGTTCTGGAAAGTGGGCTTCCCACTGGCTTTGCACTTCGATATGGACCAACACCCAGCGGGTGTGGCCATCCAGAGTTCGGACTTCCTTGAGTTTATCCGCAATCTGGCGCGGCATCTGCGCTGTGGCCGTGACCTTTTGGAGCTCTTTATCGCGTGAGATCGGCTCGACACTCCAATCAATCCCATCGTGAGCCATTGGGAAGAGCAATTCCAGAAAATCTTTGAAGTATTCATCCAATGCCTCTTTCCAGGGGCTGTCATAATCGTCTCGCAGGGGTTCGTTTTCCAAGGTTGTATCCTCCTGAAAATTTCGAAAAGCGGTGTCAAGCCGCCGCACTTCAAAAGTTCGCCGCTTTCGGTCAATCTCAAATTGGCCGGTTTTATATCGCGATGGATAATCGGTGATGGCTGATTGTGCAAAGGATCAAGGACTTCAAGCAATTTATCTGCACGAGTCGGGCACAAGAAAAACCTCTCGTCTAAAGACGATACGCTGAACATTTTTCTGCAAACTGAGACTTGAATTCTGAACTTTATCCAACACTCCGCGTCGGGGTGAGCCAGCGTTCGATGATGACACCAAGCTCAGTAGGTTGAAAAGGTTTGCCCAGATAGTCATCCATTCCAGCCTGGATACATTTCTCGGCGTCTCCCTGCATCATGTTGGCCGTTAAGGCAATAATCACGGTGTGGCGTGACGCCCCTTCCCGGCGGCGAATTTCGGCGGTGGCTTCATAGCCGTCCATTTCCGGCATATGACAATCCATCAAGACCAGATCATAAGCTTTGGTTGAAACTGCTGTGACGGCTTCACGACCATTGAGCGCCACCTCAACCCGGAGCCCCAATTTCTCAAGTTGTCGCCTCGCGACCCGTTGGTTCACCAGATTATCTTCGACCAGCAAGACAGAAAATTGGGAAAACAAGTGCGCTTCACTTTGTGGAGCCACCATCAGTTGCTCCCCAGACGCGCTCGCCACAGGCTTCATTACATTCTGAGCGGGTTGGGATTCAGCCAGTTTCACAGGGACTGTAAACCAGAACGACGAACCTTTCCCGACTTCACTTTCAAGACCAATCGTGCCGCCCATCAATTCCACCAGTTGTCGTGAAATAGTGAGTCCCAGACCCGTTCCGCCAAACTTTCGGGTTGTACTGCCATCTGCCTGGATAAAAGGTTGAAAAATATGGTACTGGGCAACCGGGTCAATTCCAATTCCAGTATCCTGGACGCAAAATTTGAGTTGAACCTGATCTTTGGACCGGTGGCCTGCCTGGACTGAAACTGTCACCGTCCCCTGACTGGTAAACTTGATCGCATTCCCAACCAGGTTGGTCAAAATCTGGCGCAACCTGACTGGATCACTCACATAGGTTTGATCAAGTTCAGGATCAACCGTTGCTGTCAGCGTCAAGCCTTTGTCTTCAGCACTTTTCCCAAGAATGGTCGTGGTTTGTTTGATCATTTGGCGGAGGTCAAATTCAACCGCTTCAATCTTTAACTTTCCAGCTTCGATTTTTGAATAATCCAGAATGTCGTTGATGATCGTCAGCAACATCTCAGCCGACGAGGCCACCGTCTCGGCAAATTCTTTCTGTTCAGCGTTTAAGCTGGTATCCAGCAGCAGGTTTGACATCCCGATAATGCCATTCATCGGCGTTCGGATTTCGTGGCTCATATTGGCCAGAAATACACTTTTGGCCCGGCTGGCTTCAAGTGCTGCTTCTTTGGCCTCCAACGCCTGTTTTTCTGAAACTTTGAGTTTTTCGACGGTTTCCCCCAGTTCGGCAGTCCGTGCCTCAACCTTCGTTTCAAGCGCATGGGTGAGCGCATCCAGTTCCCCGTAAACCTGGGTAAACCGATTGGCAAGCGAGATCGCCATGGCCAGGATAACCACAGCAAACCCGAGGTACCCAAGGTTGAGTTGAGGCAAATACCCAAAGATGGCGAGTCCATCATACATCCGGGTGGCAATCAGGCACATAATCCCAATAAAAATGGTCTGGGCGGTTGGATTTCCACGCTTCATTTCTTTTGGAAGCATCACCAGCGAGAGCCACATAAACGGCAGCGCGCCAAGCAATACCGTCCAACCCAGTGTGGTAAATGTCCAATCTGGAAAGAGGAGGACAGCCACCGCCATACAGCCTGGCAATATCTGACACACCCGGATAACTCGCGTAAATGGCCATCCAAAGATCAAACAATAAAACTGAATCCAAAAGACACTATTGAAAAAAGCAGGGCCAAGGGCCAGTCCCCAGGCTTGAAGCGGAGTCACCACGCCCAGACACAACTCTGAATTAAAAAAAATACTGACCGACGCAAAAATTGGAATCAGTCCAAACCAGAAATACTCCTTCAGTTCCCGGCGGCGGCGAAAAAGCTGTAAGTGATAGAGTCCAACCAGGATAAAGACAACCAGGCAAATCAGTTGTGGAACATTGGCCAGCCAGGTTGCTTGTTCCTGGAGTTGAACTTCCCGCCGCAGATCGTGTAACTCACCAAACAAAAATTCACCAAGTTGTTGCTCCCGCATGGTCTTCATGACCTGTGCATAATCAGGGTCGCGCCACGCACGAATTGCCACCACGCAGGTTCCATCTGGACCAATCGCCTCAGTTGGGATTTCAAATACTCGTGCACGTCCAGGCAGGGTGCGCAGACCTGGGAAGAGTTCACCATAGCTCCCAATCAGTTTCCCGCCCGCATATACCTGATAACACCCATATTCAAACTTCCCGAGGGCAATTCCAATCGAAGTATGATGCTGCATCTCATCTGCATCCCAACGCAGACGAATATGCAGCCGGTACCACTGAACCCCACTGATGTAGCCTTCTTTGCCCCAGGTTTGAGTCAATGAAGCGGAGGACCAGGCTCTGTCGTCAAACTCAGGTTGAGCCCAGTTCACATTATCACCAGTTTGGAATTTCCACCCCTGTGTCACATCGATGGGAACTTCAATCACTGAAACCGGAAGTGGCTCTGCCGCCCACACAGACACCAAACTCCCGGCCAGCAACACCAGCCAGAGCGAAAATCCCCAAAGGTGGAATTGTTTGGTGAGCATTGGTGTAGGGAGGGACTCCTTGTTCTCTGTCAGGTGGCGGCTGGAGTTATTGGGAGACCTCCATTGTCCATACTTTCCAACAATCTTCAATCGGCGTACCGGTTGAGAAACAACAATCCTTCGTAATCAATCAGTCCGACCCGGACTTGATCCAGCCAGCCGTGGCGACCCAGCAAATTGCGTGGAAAATAGTCATCAGCGGCAAAATACACCATCACATCAAAACTCAAATCCAGCACTGATAAGGTGACAAAATGCCCGTAAGTTATGGCCGTTCCGTGAACGCTGCTAAAACGCTTTTCCATTCCAGACTCAATGTCGAGTCCAAGTTGGGTTCCAATCTGACGTTTGAAAATACAAGCTGATGAGCCAGTATCAAGCTTTGCAGTGGTTGTTACTTTTTCAGTTCCAAGACTCAGAGAGACCTTCAAGGTGATGCTATCCTCTCCTGGATCATAGCTTCCCCTGGTTGAAAAAACCAACTGGTGCATGATTACTCCCAACCTCCGATCAACTCTTCATCAGGTGTTTCAACCTGAGTCAATAATGGATCTACGACTCCTTGCTGTTGCGCTTGTCTGTAAACTTTTTGAGCATCAGGACCAGCAGCCAGTAGCCTGTTCCCCCACAAAGCAACCCATTGACCAGCGTACTCAACCCGATGTTGCTTGAGCCAGGCACGCTCCAATTCCCACCGTTTTGCAGATTCATTCCCTTTGGTTTGATCATCTGATTGAGCTTTGCTCGAAGACGGTTCTTGCATAAGCAATTCTTCAATCTGGCGAAACTCCTCAATCGGAATCAACACCGCCACCGGCTTCTGGTTTTCATCTACGACATATTGCTTGTGAATTTCGATCATAGGGCCACTCCTTTTAGGGCTAAGGGCTGAAGACTTCGGGCCTGGGGCTGAAGACTTCGGGATTAGGGCTGAACTCCCGTCTTCTTCACCCCCTCTTCTTCAGCCCGTCTTCTTCCGCCCTACTTCTTCCGCATGGCGTCGCGGGCATTTTTAAAGGATTCACCTTCGTTCCATTCCGGCATTTTCGGATCGTTGGCGACAGTGGCCGTAATCAGGAGCGCAAACTGGGCGTGCTGGCGGCAGCCGTTGAAATCCCATTCAGGCGTAATCTCGTCTGACGGCTGGTGATAGTCCTTTGCGGTGTACTCTTGCTCGCGCTCTTTCCCCCACCCATCAGGCTTTCCGACCACATCAATTCCATTGTTGACCGAGACACAGGGCACACCAACTTTGGCAAAACAGAAATGGTCTGACCGGAAGAAAAATCCTTTTTCCGGAAATGGATCGGGGCGCATCTTCAATTTAAGTTTGGTGGCCAGTCCGTCAATCGTCTGACCCAATGTCGAGCGTTCAGACCCCATTGGTGTGAAATCACGGGTTTCTCCCCAGATATTCAACCCATCCAGGTTCACATTCGCCGCAGTTTGTAACAACGGGTAAATTGGATGTTCCGCGTAATATTGTGCCCCGAGCAACCCCTGCTCTTCCGCCGTGACTGACAGGAACAAAATTGACCGTTTCGGTTTGGTCGTCATCCGTGACATGGCTTCGGCCACGGCCAGCAACCCGGCCACGCCGCTCGCATTGTCGAGCGCACCGTTATAGATCTTGTCGCCGGGGTTGCGCTCGCGCAGACCCAAATGATCATAGTGCGCCGTGAACACAATAAACTGCTTACTCAGTTCTGGATCGCTTCCACGCAAAAGTCCGGCTACGTTTGGCGAATTGAGTTGCGTTACCTGGCTTTTGAAACTGACGTTGAGGTGGATTCCAAGCGGTACCGCCTGAAACTCGCGCTTTTGGGCCTGCTTTTCGAGTTCCTGGAGGTTATGCCCGCCCAGTTTGGCAAATCGAAACGCTGAGTCGTAATTCACCCACGATTTGACCTTGACCACAGGCGGCGAACTCGCATCCCGCGCCAGCTCTGAACGATTCCCGGTATTGGAGCTTTGCACCACCTGCCACGGATAGGAGGCCGATTCGGTTGTGTGAACTAGCACCACGCCCAGCGCACCGTGCCGGGCAGCTTCTTCGTATTTGTAGACCCAGCGGCCATAGTAGGTCATCGCCGGGCCGCCAAAAAATTTCGGATCTTCTGACGGTGGGTCATTCACCAGCGACATCACAATCTTGCCTTTGACGTCTACATTTTTGTAGTCGTCCCAGTTCATTTCCGGCGCCGTGATGCCATAGCCGACAAACACCACTTCAGCCCGGTGAATATCAACGTCCGTTTCGCCAAGGCCACTTTGAACAGTAAATTCCTCGCCGTAGGTAAGCACTTCTTTTTTGCCGCCAGCCGCCGCTTCCATTTTGGCAGTGGCGGCTTCGGCTTTGATGTTGACGATGGGGACATTCTGGTAATAGCCGCCGTTGACAGCGGGCTCTAAGCCATAGGATTCAAACTCTGAAGCGATATAGCGAGCCGCAAGCTCCGCTCCACGCGTACCGGGGCCACGGCCTTCGAGCAGGTCATCAGCCAGGAAACGAACATGCGCCCGGAGCGTTTCGGCGCGAATGGACTTCATCGCTTTTTCGATTTCGTCTTCACTGCCAGCCAGGACCCGAACAAACCCCGACGGCAGCAACGCCGTCAGGCAGACAACCAGGGCAAAAAATACCGTCAGTCGGTGAAAAATGCGGGGAAACGGGTTCCGGGTTCCGGGTTCCGGGTTCCGGGGTTCAGAACCTGAAGATTGATTTTGGGAAACATTCCTTTGTATCACGGGCAAACTCTCCTTACTCAGTGGAATTTAGGTCTGGGGTTTAGGGTTCAGGGTTGGGTACTTTGAATGTTTGGCCTTTTTATCTGTTTTCTTGTTTGGGATCCCGAACCCAGAAATCGGTGAAATTGATTGTGAGCGGCCTGAAACTCTGACAATACTCAGTTTGTCAGCGGGAACGCAACCTGACCGAAGTGGAGCACGCAACCGATGGAATTATTTGAATCACAAAAGCAGTTGGATGAAGGAAATCGCAAAATGACCCGCCGGGTTTTTGTCGGTGTGATCGTCGGTGGTGTGGCGGCAGTCATCGGAAAACGGTTTTATGATGATCTCGACAAACCGCCGAGCGGAATCAAAACCGATTTTATTTCGCAAATTGGCGAGTTTTATACCATTTATTTCAACGAATACCCGACAAGTCTGACAGCCGACGGCTGGTCAATGCGCTTTGCTGGTCCAGAAGGAAAATCGTTTTCACTCGACTACGATGCACTCAAGGCCCTTCCAAATAAACTGATCTATAAAACCTTTGAATGTATTGAAAACGGTGTCGGGGAAAACATCATCAACAACGCGGAATGGCGCGTCACGCCGCTCCAACCGCTGCTGGATCGGATTCTTCCGGCTGAATTTTCAAGCCTGAATGTGATTTTCCGGGCCTACGATGGGTACTACACCGGGTTGCCGATTGCCGATGTCTACACCGAGGAAAGTTATCTGGCCTATGAAATGAACGGCCAGCCGTTGCCGCTCCAACACGGACGCCCAGCCCGTGTGCTCTTGCCAGGGAAATATGGCTATAAACAACCGAAATGGCTCAAGGAAATCGAAGTCACTGCCGGACCACTCGTCGGATATTGGGAAAGCAAAGGCTGGGCGGTCTCAGGTGAAGTCAAACCGATGTCCCGCATTGACACTGCCGGTTATGATCCAAAACCGGCAGGTGATAGTCCAGGAGATGCGCTGATTACCGGGATTGCCTACGGCGGCAGATTTGCTGTGTCCAAAGTCGAAGTCAGCCTGGATAACGGCTCAAGCTGGCAACCTGCTGAAGTCACATCGCCAACCGGCCCCAATCACTGGTCGTTGTGGAAATATGTCTGGCCCAATGCTCCGCGCGGGAAACACAAAATTCTGGTGCGAATGACTGATGCGAATGGGAAACTGCAGCCGGAAACCCGCAAAGGCTATTATCCGGCGGGGTCTTCGGGCTGGCATCGGGTGGTGGTGAGGTTGTGAGAAGCACCTGCCGAAAATCCCCAAACATGAAAAACACAATCTAATCAACCACTTCATAAATGATGAAGGCCGATGAGCGAAAACAAATTCCACCTCATCGGCCCTGAATTTTCCCGACATCGTCGCCGGCACACTGGCATATAATACCAATTTGCAATGGAGTCCTCGTATTAGCAAACAGTCAAGTGATTCAACCAAATAAACTTAGCGAACTACTGACTACGGGCTACTGACTACAAACTGGTATAAAGCTGGGCTTAGAACCGTTCAACCCGTATCTTTTGACACCGAATCGTTCCTTCGCCACTAATCAGTTCATGGCCTTCTGCATCATAGAGATTGACTTTAACAATGCCGCTGATTTCCGATTTGGCCGGGTCAAGGATAAATTTCACTCGCCCCTTGAACGTGTTGGCAAGGTTTCCATTCTCATCGACAATGAGCTGTTTATAGATGATGGTGAATTCATTATCACCGGTGCGTTCCCAGGCACCATGTTCGGGGTTGGCCAGTTGGGGGGTCGGAGGTCCCACATCAGAACCAATCACTGTTCCATCTGAACCAAAGGTCAACATAATTTGGAATGGCGGGGGGCCTCCCTCTTCTGCCGTAAAGACACCTTCCCACGAACCAATAAATGCTTTCAGTTGAGCCTGTTTTTGACCCCTGGATGAAATATTTCTGGTTTGAGCCAAAGTGCTGCCAGTGAAATAACCAATCAGCAGTATTGTAAAGACTGCTGATAAAATAGCTTTGAGTTTCATAAATGGTTCTCCTTACCGTTTCTTTTGCGCAGTGCAATCAGGAAATGACCGTGGGCAGATGAGCAGCCTCCCATCTGGTGTTTCGGTGTAATGAATCTGCTCAAGTTCAACCCAGCGATAAATGGTGCGGGTGCTGACGCCAGCCAGCGTCGCCGCCGTATCTGGCGCAACCAGAAATACTGATGACAAACAGGTGTTACAAAAAATGGGGCGCGACTGATGGGTGCGACGCACGATCAACACATTGGTTTCAAGGGTAATTTCGGTTCGCTTTTTTCGTATCATTGCTCCCTCGTGAAGCTCCTGGTTGGTACAGCCAATCGTTGGGAATTCGTAATGCTGAATCAATGTAAACAAAGAATTGACGAGTGTTTGTCTGACCCAGTGAAACCATTCAGATCAGGCATCGCGTAACCTGCGATTGACATTAAAGACCTCTTCCCAAAAAATCCTTTAAAATCACTTAAAAAATTCCTCGGAAATTCTTCGGACAGCTATGGTCAATACTGATAAGCATTTATATGAATTTGGTGCATTCCGCCTCATACCTGCCGAACATCGGTTGCTGTACCACGGACGAGGCGTCGCCCTTGAACCGAAGGTTTTTGAAACGCTCCTGGCTCTGGTGCGGCAGGCGGGGCGACTCGTCAGTAAAGATGAATTGATGAATGAGCTTTGGCCTGAAAGTTTTGTCGAAGAAAGCAATTTGACCCGTAACATTTCGGTGCTGCGCAAGGCACTCAAACAAGACGATGACAAAGCACTCTATATTGAGACAGTGCCCAAACGTGGGTATCGCTTCGTGGCCGATGTTCGGGAAATCGAAGGAGATGAGACTGAAGTTGTCCTCTATCAATCAACCAGGATGTGCCTCGTGGTTGATGAAGAACACGTCAGCGCCGAACCGGCACCCAGCAGCGAGACCTTACTGGAACTCACGACACCAGCACTGCCGATGGAACTCAAGGAACAGCGGGCACCCATTTCAAAACCACGCCGGTCTGCGACGGTGCCCTCGGTAATGGGAATTGTTCTTGGGGCGCTGCTCATCTTCGGCCTGGGGTATCAGTGGCAAGCCAACCATCACTCAGCCAAACCATCGGCAAGCACTGAGGCAACAGATACGGTCAGGTCACTTGCGGTCCTTCCGTTTAAATCACTGAATCCACACCCTGGCGAAGAATATCTTGGAATTGGGATGGCTGATGTCGTAATAACCCGACTCAGCAATCTCAGCCGGTTGGCCGTGCGTCCGACCAGTTCGGTGCTCTCGTTTGCAACCCTGGATCCATTGCAGGCCGGGCAAGCCCTGAAAGTGGATGCGGTGCTCGATGGCAGCATTCAAAAACAAGGCAGCCAAATACGGGTTACGGTGCGCCTGGTACGTGTTCTGGATGGACAATCGCTGTGGTCCTTTCAGTGTGACGAAGACGGGCAAGATGCGTTCACCGTGCAGGACACCATCGCCCGAAAAGTAACCGAAATCATGGCATTAGAAATGACGGATGCCGAGCGCCAACGACTCTCCAAACGCCTGACAGACAATTCGGAAGCCTTCCAGGCATATCTCAAAGGCCGTTTCTTCTGGAGTCGCTGGAACCAAACTTCCTTACACCAAGCGATTGAATATTTTGAGACTGCAATCAGCCTTGATCCCAATTTTGCAGCGGCTTACTCCGGGTTGGCTGACTCTTATCAAATGCTTGGGTATTTAGGCGTTATGCCGCCACGGGAAAGCTATCCGAAAATGGAAAAGTTTGTACGGAAAGCACTGGAACTGGACAACGCCCTGGCAGAATCCCATCTCTCGCTCGCCAAATATAAGTTCTTTTACGACTGGGACTTTGTCAGTACGGAACACGAAATTCAGCGGGCACTGGCGCTCAATCCACACAACGCAGATGGACATAACTTTTATGGCACCTATTTGACGGCATTGGGAAGATTGGACGAAGCGCTGGCAGAGCGAAAACGGGCACTGGAGCTGGATCCACTCTCAGCTTTTCACACAACTGGCATTGGGTGGGTTTACTTTTACCAGGGTGACTATGGTCAGGCCCTGACCTGGTATCGTCAGGCAATAGAACTGGATCCTGGTTTTATTCCGGCACGGTCCAGCCTTAGCGAAGCCTATTATCAACAAGGCAAGTTCGACCAGGCCATCCCGGAAACACTCGAAATCTACAAGCTCACAGGCAAACCTCAAGAAGCAATTGATTCACTCAAACAGGCATATTTAATGACTGGACCCAAAGGCTATTGGCGCAAGAAAGTGGAGTTGGTACGAGCCGGAGAGCTGCAAAGTGAGGCAGTACCCTGGAAGCTGGCTTATGCCTACTCTGAGTTGGGAGAAAAAGATCAGGCATTCCAGCAACTCAATCAGGCAGTTGCAGACCGGTCAAGCCTGCTGCCATTTCTCAAAGTTGCTCCCACCTTTGCGAGCCTGCGAAATGACCCACGCTTTACTGACTTATTGCAGCAAATTGGATTAACGCCGGTTTTTCCTCAGGACACCCACTTGAAGCAAATCAATTGAACCAAGGTCGGAGTTCCCAAAACATTGACTTTTCTTGAGAAAACTTACTCGGTTTTCATAGCTTCAGAAGCTGCTTTCCGCGACCGGAAAAAGCGCCGGATCAAAAACCTGAGGACCAACCCAATCGGCAGGAAAATCAACATGCTGACGGGAATCAGCAAAATCACCAGCCGAATGATCCCCAAAGTAATATCTGCTGCCAGATCAATGCTTTCAGCGACCGCTTTTTTGATATTTTGCAGGAACCCAGCCGGATTGGTGGAAACAATTGGCGAGGGCTCATTGAGCGTGACCGTGAATGTTGACAGGGCTGACTGGTTTTCCAGGTAGCGCCGACGGCCTTCAAGCTGTTCGATTTGGGTTCGAACTTCCGCAAGCTGGCGCTGGACTTCGAGCGCATCCGACACCGTTCGAGCGGTTTTCATAATTTCCAGAAACTGGGCTTCAAGGGCTTTTTTGCTGCGGATGCGGGCTTCGAGATCAAGAAATTCTTCGGTGACATCCTGCCCCGTTACTTTTTCCTGGAGCACGCGCTGCCCAACCTGCCGAACTTTTTCGAGCGTGTCGGCAAACATAGCCGACGGCACCCGGAAAACCATGGTCACGACCTGACTTGATTGGGTTTGGCTGCTGCGAATTTCTCTGGATTCAGAGGTTACGACAAATCCTTTTTGAACTTCGGCAATCTGGGTCACCCGGCGCATTGCTTCGGACGGAGAATCAACTTCCAGCGACAGTTCGGCATTGCGGATGATCAGGCGTTGCTGATTTTGAAAGGTTGCTGCCTGCGAATTTTCTGATTGAACGAGCTGTTGGTCTGGGGGAAGGACTTCACCACTGTCAGTGCGAACAGTCAACCCTGGTTGAGACACTTGTTTACTGACTGGCGAGGGCGAAGCTGGGGCTGTACTGAAATCTTCAGGACCACCACCGCCACTTCTACTCATAGAACATCCAGCCAATCCCACCAGACTCAATACAACCAGCACCAGACTGAGTAATCGCATAGATCACCTCTTTCGAAAAATACATGATGGAGCAGTTTTAAAGACTCCTGAAAAAGAGACTGGTTCCCATGCGGCACCACTCAACCTGGCTGATTGAAAACACCTTGGAACGTCGCAATCAACCTCAATACTGGCTGAGGAATAACTTTCCTTCATACTCAATCAATCCGAACCGAACCTTGTTTAACCAGCCATTTCGTCCAAGGACATTCCGGCTAAACCCTTCGTGACTGGCAAAAAACACCATAGAGTCAAATTCCAATCCCACAGTTGAGAGTGTCACCATATGCCCATAGACAATGAACGTACCGGTTGCTGTTCCAACCACGACACGTTCACCGCTCTCAATATCAATTCCAAGCGCCTCTCCATACTGACGTTGAAAAATGCAAAAACTCGCCCCTGTATCCACGTGGGCATCAAATGTAACGGCTAGCTCCAGAAGCCTTAACTCAATACTGATGGTGATCCCAACTCGATCTGTATCATAGAGATACAATTGTTCAAAATTGAGTGAATGTGACATCGCGTTACCATCCTGCAAAAGGGAATTCTTCAGATGGTTGAACTTGCATCACGTAAGGTGATGAATACCCCAACCGTCGAGCAGTTTCAAAAACTTCACCGGCATTGAAACTATGGCAAATCAACTGGTCTCCATCCAGGGCGACCCATTGGCCAACATACTCAGTGCGATGTTGTTCGATCCAGGCTTGTTCTTTTTGTCGCATCAAGTTGGGAAGTTTCCCAACCGGGTTCGGTGAATCCAAGCCTTCATTTCTCGGTTTCAGTGTTCGGATTTCTTCCAACAACCGAATCGCCAGTACCAATTTTTCATCATTGGTCAATTGGCCAACTTGTTCGAGAACTTCAGTTAACTGCTCTGCTGACATAGGGTTATGGATTACCTCTTATTCTGGGCCAGGTTTGCTTACTCTCTTGTGGTTTGTGGTTACACGAGACTTGAGGAAAAAAAGCTACAGAGGAGTTTTGAATCATGCAATCACATCATAGAAAGGTCAATTTCGCCTGACACTGATGGTCCCAAGGGTGTCAGAACCCCCATCCTTTCCAGGACGCACCGGGCAAAGAATCGGACCCCTGCCGATGGATGACTCAATCGGTTTTGGCATAAAACCTGGGTTTCGTGGCTTTCGTCGCCACATTCACTCAAGGCATTGAGTGCCCAGCACAGCGTCAGGTCCGGTGCCTGGGCTGGAGGAAATTCGATCAGATCACGCAAGACATCGGCGGCTGGTTTTCCGATTCTTCGAAGCGCATCAATCGCCATCAACCGAAGTTCCAGATCCACATCGCGTGCCGCCGAACTCAACGCCGCAATCACCGCCGGGTCACCTTCCCCAATGCAGCCGAAACAGTCCGCCAGTGCCGTGCGGCCACAGGTGTTTGGATGATGACAGGCGTGGAGCAGAATCGGAATCGCGGCTTTGGCTTCCGGACCAATCGCCGAAAGTGTCTGAACCACCATCGGTTGCAGTTCGGGGATGTTCATCGCTTCGATGAGTTGGGGAACAACCGCTCCTCCATACGGTACCAGGGCACAACGTACACGCCAATCTCTGACATACTCATCTTTTCGTGGGCGAACCAGCGAAAATAATGCTCGAACACCTTCGGGCCCGAATCCTGGCAGGTATTCGATGATTTTGGTGAGCAAATATCTTTTATTATCAAGATTTTGCCCAATCTTATAAATCATTGGAATTGCCTGCATTGCTGCCGGGCCAAACCGTGCAAGCGACCCAATCAAACTTATAAGAAACATTGGACGATCTTCAAACTCATCCGAGAAGTCTTTGGAGTTATCAGCAAATGGCCTGAGTTTTTCCAGGAGAGCAGGAACGACAAGTTCAGCGTTTTCTCCGATTGCCGCCAGAGCTTCGGCAGCTTCACGCTGAATAGAAAGTTCCGGATGCTGAAGCCATTCCAACACTTGCGGGGTCACTTCCCGAAAATGGGCTCTGACAGTCCGTAGCCGATTTCGGCGGCGGGCCAGTTTTTGAATCAGGCGCAGTTTGTCTCGTGGTTCACCAAGCTTCCAATATCCGGCAATCAACTCTGGGGCTTCACGCCAATCGTACTCTTTAAACAAAATGGCTCTTTGGTATTTCCCGTGGAAACGAACGAAATCTCAAAAACGAATATTGATTCTAAAGAACTTACCGGTTCTGATTTTCATCAAAATGCTAATTTTCACGGCAAATACCAAAGAGCCAACAAAATAAGGTGGTGAGCGTCTCGGTGAAGCAGCGATTGTTTGTCGAGCAGAGCGTCCCAATATTGTTGACGTACCTGCGGATGGCCTCTTTCCCAGAGGAAGACCCCAATTGAATTTTCCCTCTGTTGTATGTCGCTTGAAAATATCTGAAAAAGAGTGGCAAAGTGTTCTTCAGTCAGTGATCGAATTGAATCCAAACAGTTTACAGCTAACCATTTTCCTTCTCCTTCCAGAGATAAATTGCAAATCAACCAGTCAACAAGACCTTTATCCTGCTCAAGTAACCAGGCAAAGACAGGGATTAACCTTCTTCGCAGTAATCGTTTCCCGACAATTCGACAGTTGCTTTCAGTAAGAACCTGGAACAGATCTTGAGCAACCCTGGCTGGAATGAACTCAGCAGGTAAATGATGAAAAGCTTGAAAATACGTGACTATAGCCAGGGTGCGAACCGTTTCATCAGTATCCCTCAAAAAGCGTTCCAGCGGCAGCGGAGTAAAGTCAATTTCCTCAATCAAGTACCCAATTGCAATGAGTACAGAAATATGAACGGTGGAATCCGGTTGGTCGAGAGCAGCCAGAAGTCTTTTATATCCTTGAATACCAGATTTACTAAGCAATTCAGCAATGTGAATTCGTATTCGATGCCTATTAAATTCATCATTCCCCGTTTCATCAGAGCTTTGAATCAACAATCCATAGAGTTGATCCAAATCAGGCAAAAACGCATCTGGATCGTCAACCAGTGCCCAGTCGAATTCGGTTGGCGTTATCTGGCGAACAATCCCTTCGGCACAAAATCGGATGGTGTAGTCAAGTGCTTCTCCTTCAGGAGTTTGCACCAGTCGGAACGTAGCATCAAACAGGTCATCTCCGCTTGTTTGGAGCCTGTCATCCATCCAGCACACATACCCAATGACCTGGAAGGCATTTGAACCGATTGCCCTGGTAATCAGTTCACCTGTGCCATCCAACCAGCGTTCCGGATAGGCCCAGGTTGGATCAGATTTCAAATGTTCGAAGATCAAATATCCAATTGCCCGGCTTCCAAATAAAGTCTTGTTGGTGAGGCATTGTTTAACCTCATCAAGGACAGAGTTCTGCCATCGGTGCAACTGGGATTTATTTGGTAAATCATTCATCAGCTTTGGTTTACCAGTGTCTATTTTTGAAGACACGGGAAGGCGAGCAACGGGCGGCTCCGCCAGAAAGGAGAGATCCGCACCGGGAAGGTTGTTTGTAACAGAACACACGTCATTTGTTTGACCAGCTTTGGTAAAAGCGAGCCGAACAAATCGTCTTTTGGAACAACCCCTTCCCGACGCGAAATGCCTGGGAAATCAGGCAGTTTTCCGCCAAACCTGTCGTTTGGCTGGGAGTTTGGGCCTGGATTTGGGCTGATTGAGGCGCGCCGCTTCGGCACAGCCAAAACAGGCTGTGACTTCACGAGCAGGCTCGACACCAACCCCGCCAGGATCGTTCAGAATGCAGAATTTTGGTTTTCCGTTGATGATTTTGTAGCACTGATGCGCCCGAAAGCGCGGAGGATAGGTGGTTAAACGTGTAGCGACCGCAACTTTGTACGACCGCGTGTGAGGCGGCTGGACCTTCCCACAAATTTCACATTTGAACATTGGATCAGCCGAAGATCGTGAAGTCTTCCGGGTGGCTGAGGTCCGGAAAGCACGAGAATGCTGGGAAAATTTCCCATGTTTGATGTAATTCGCACCATACGCCGTTACTTTCGCCTTGTCAATTGTTTTGTACAAATCAGGGTTCAGGGTTCAGGGTTCTTTCAAGGGATGAGGGATGAAGGATGAGGGATGAAAAAAATCCCCTTGTCCCCTTGTCCCCTTGTCCCCTTGTCATCTGGTTCAGGGTTCAGGGTTCAGGGTTTTTGAATTTATGTCCTTTTCGTCTTTTTCTTGTTGGAACCCGGAACCCGAATTCCTCAGCCTTCCTCCAGAATCGCCAGCAGTGGTTCAAACTGATAATTGTTGACCAGGTCAGTCAGTTCCTGGGCCAGTTCAGGATGGGTTGGATTCACCTGCTGGATAATTTCTACGGCGCGAATGATGTCGCCAGCAATCAAAGCCTGGTACAGAGCAGACTTCCAGTCACTACCCATTGGATCCAATTGGTCGGCCAGACTGGGAGCTTCTGAGACAATGGCTGAGGCTGACGGTTCAAGTAAATGCCGGACTCCAAGGTGAAAGTGAATTTTTTCAAGCAAAGTCTGCAATTTGTATGGCTTGGTCACGACATCATCACATCCGGCAGCCAGAATTTCGTGTCGGACGTCATCGAGTACATGGGCAGTTAGTGCAATAATTTTGGTTGAAAACATTCGATTTGCGGCTGCTGGCGGGAAGAGTTCCTCAAGTTGCCGGATTTTCTGGGTTGCTTCATAGCCATCCATCACCGGCATTCGCATATTCATCCAGACCAGATGAGGAAACCATTCCTGCCAGTATGAAACCGCTTCGTGACCATTGGTGGCCACCCGGACGTCAAAACCGTCTCTGGACAACAACATCCGGAGCAATTCCCGGTCATCTGATTTGTCATCAACGACCAGCAACCGAATCGGCGCTTCACCCTTGATCAACGTGGGGGCAAGTTTGGCGTGACCGGATTCCTCATCGGCTGATTCTTTGACCAGGAGCGGAATGACAAATCGAAACGTACTCCCCACGCCAACCTGACTGGTAACCTCGATGGTTCCGCCAAGGAGTTCAACAAACTTCCTGCAAATCGCCAGCCCAAGCCCGGTGCCTTCAATGACTACATCTCCGGCTTTGCACTGCACAAACGGTTCGAAAATCTGAGGTAATGCCTCTGGGGTAATGCCGGGACCGGTGTCTTCGACTTCAAATTCAGTCATTCCATCCTGCCAGCCAACCCGTAAGGTCACTTTTCCGGAAACCGTAAATTTGACGGCATTTCCCAGCAAATTGAGCAAAATCTGCCGCAGTTTTTCGGCATCGCCTTCCACCAGTCGAGGCAGGTTGGATGAGATGTCAAAAGTCACCCGCAGGTGTTTGAGTTGGGCGCGGGACCGGGTACGTGTTTCCAGTTCGTGCAAAAACTGGTGCAAATCAAATATCTGAGGTTGAAGCTGAATCCGACCAGTTTCAATCCGTGCCATATGCAGCACATCGGTAATGATGTCGAGCAGGTGCTCTCCGCTCCGCTGGATGGCCGCCAGGTATTTTTGCTGGTCAGCGGTCAGTGTCGGAGATTGTTCCAGCAACTGGATAAATCCCAGGATGCCATTGAGCGGTGTGCGGAACTCGTGGGTCATTCCAGCCAGGAAAATGCTTTTGGCACGGGCGGCGGCTTCGGCCTGTTCTTTGGCTTCACGCAAGGACTGCTCAAGCTGTTTGCGCTGGCTGATGTCCCGAATTGCTGCCAGTACAATTCCGCTTCGTTGGACCGGGTTTAAATTGATGTCAGCCGGAAAGACCGTCCCATCTTTTCGCAGGGCATAAAATTCAAGGTTGGTTTTCCCCATTGGCCGAAAATGAGGAGATTTTGAATACACACCCCGGTGTGAGTGATGGACATCCCGATATTGCTCTGGCATCAGGATTTCCATGGTTTGCCCAAGCAATTCCTGGCGGTCATATCCAAACAATTGCTCAGCATGCTGATTCACTGAAACAATTTTTCCATCACGATCCACCGCAATCACGGCATCAGGCGACATCTCAAGCAGGTAGCCTTTTAACTGCTCATTTTCCTGTCGCAGAATGGTCAATTCATCCAGCAGAACGGACAAGTCATACATAGCGGCATCACTCAAGTGGAAGGTCAACAGGGATGGTGCGGAGTACAGGGTCGGCGTGCAGGTTCAATACCTTATTTTTGCCAAAATTGCCATACGGGACTGGAGGATGGAGAATTGGGTTAGTGGTCAGTAGTGGTTAGTGGTTAGTGGTTAGTGATGCGAATGAAGAGTTGAAAAAATTGTTTATTGAAAACAAAGGGCTTATCAAAACCTCAAATTTCAGATGGTGAATCTACTGCCTGTAAGTTGTTAATTTTGAAACCTCAATTCCAACCCTTAATTCACATTAGTGGTTAGTGGTTGGTTCTTGGTGACTGATTCTGCTTCGAAAGTGTTGATTTCTAACCACTAGCCACCAACCACCAACCACTAACCACATTCTTCATTCTGCTTCCCTTCCAGTACTTCCCGTACCTTTTTGGCCAGAGCGGTTGGAGTGAATGGCTTTTGAAGAAAGGCCACATTGGCGTCAATAATTCCGTGTCTGACAATGGCATCGTCAGTGTAACCACTTATAAACAGTACTTTTAAGTCGGGAAACTGGAGCCGGAGTTGTTCAGCCAGTTGGCGACCGTTCATTTGCGGCATGACCACGTCAGTAATCAACAAGGCAATCGGTTCAGAGATCGTCTTGATCAAACCGAGTGCTTCCTGACCGTTACCGGCTTCCTTCACCTGATACCCAAAGACTTCCAACGATTGTTTGGTGACTTCACGGACAATGGGTTCGTCTTCCACCAGCAAAATTGATTCGTACCCCGGTCTGAGCAATTCCATCGTATCGGAGCCCGTCTCAGGCTTCCATTTTTCTTCAATGACCGGCAAGTAAATGTTGAAGCAGGTGCCAAACCCAACTTCGCTGTTGACTTCGATATGACCTTCACTTTGTTTGAGGATGCCAAACACGGTCGCCAGCCCGAGCCCCGTACCTTTGCCCTGCGCCTTGGTGGTGAAAAACGGTTCAAAAATGCGGTTTTTGACTTCAGCCGTCATTCCGCACCCGGTATCAGTTAAAGACAGCAGAACATACCAGCCGGGCTGGTAGTCAGGATGCAGGCGACCATACTCTTCAGAAAATTCAACCATACTGGTTTCAATGGTCAACCGTCCTCCATCAGGCATGGCATCCCGGGCATTGACCGCCAGATTGATGATCACTTGTTCGATTTGACCTGGGTCTACTTTTACTTTCCCCAAGGCCGGCTTTAACACTGAGGTCAGGACAATATCTTCGCCAATCAATCGGCGGAGCATTTTTTCAATATTGGTCACGATTTCGTTGAGATCCAGAATTTTCGGCTCCAGGATCTGCTTCCGGCTAAAGGCCAGCAATTGCCGGGTCAAGGCGGCGGCTTTTTCTCCAGCTTGCTTGATATCGGCGACATAGGTGCGCTTGGGGTCGGTTCCGGGTAATCGTCCAAGTACCAGGTCGCTATATCCAATAATAACCATCAATAAATTGTTGAAGTCGTGTGCCACACCACCCGCCAGTTTACCAATTGCTTCCATCTTCTGTGACTGGCGTAACTGGTCTTCGAGTTCAATACGCCCGGTAATGTCTGACCAGGAGCCGACAATTTCGGTCGGGGTTCCCTGCTCGTCCCGCAACAACCGTGACTCATCGCGGACCCAAAAATAGCTTCCGTCTTTGCGACGAAACCGGTACTCCGAAATCTGATGCCCGGTAGAATGCACATCTTGAAGGTTTTTTTCTGTTCGTTCCTGATCTTCCGGGTGAATGTTGCGTTTCCACCAGTCATCTGCCATAGCTTCAGCAAGGGTGTATCCGGTGATGTCAACGACATTTTTACTGACCCAGATGGTACGTGGGTGTTCGGGTTCTATGGTTAACGCATAAATCACGACTGGATTGCCGGAGACAAAGCGCTGGATTTCTTCCTGAACCCGTTTGCGCTCCGTGATGTCACGCACAATCACGGTAAAAACCACCCGCCGGCCAATTTTCACTTGAGAGATAGATGCTTCAATGGGAAACCATTCGCCGGTGGACCGCACTGCCGATGTGATATACACCTTTCCCAATCTGAGGTGTTCCGGTCCAGCCGACGCGGCACCAGGCAAAGACGGATCGGTTGTCAAGTGGGCATCATCTGGCACCAGATGGGTCAACGGTTTCCCAAACAGTTCGGTTGTGGTGTGACCAAACAGGGATTCAGCCGCTCGATTCAACAGCACAATCCCTCGCTGCTGGTCAACGATGATGATTCCATCTAACGCCGACTCAATGATTCCAGCCAGAAAATTCCGATTTTCATACAACTCGCGCTCTGACAATGTGAGTTGATTCAAATACCGCCGGGTTAATCCCCCAAGCAACAGGGCGGTCACCGAAACATAAAACCAGCCTTTGTAGGTTTGTAACTGGCTGAGGAGTTCCGGGTCGCGAACCAGCCCGGAAATCAACCGATCTGACAACAAGATCCAGGTTGCCCCAATCACCAGATACAGCACGACCAGCTTCAAGACCGGGTAATTGCCAAGTGACTCAAGCGGTGGCCTGGAAACGACGGAGTGAAGCTTTTTGAGTGTCCGCGATTCAAATGACTCCTCGGTATCATCCTGATTCCCGATACGCCGCCAAAAGACGAGGGCGCCCGACAGAACCAGCATCACGGCAATCACACCGCCGCCTACCATCCAAAAGGAATAATTGAGCATATCGAAATACACTTCTGCTGCTTGAATGAGTAATACCATTTTGGAATGAAGCGGTCGTATTAGAAAACAGTCAAGTCATTCAATAAAATGAACTTAGTGAACTACTGACTACTGACTACTGACTACAAACTGGTATAAGGGCACACGTGTGATAAGCATTGAAGGGTCTCAACAGCCAACTTTCTGGGTGAAAACAACACAATCGGGGCAACCAGGGAGTGAGTTCTCGGATACGCGGTCGAGCTTGAAATGAACCGGGACAACAGGAATGAAAAGTGGTTCCCTGATATTACCTGGTTTCGGCTAACACTTCACGTACCTTTTTTGCCAAGAGTGTTGGCGTAAAGGGTTTCTGAATAAAGGCAATCTGGTCACCTAAAATGCCATGTTGAGAAATGGTATTGTTTGTGTAGCCACTCATAAATAGCACCTTGAGTTCCGGAAAAAGCGGTTGCAGGTGTTCAGCAAGCTGGCGGCCATTCATCTCAGGCATGACCACATCGGTAAGGAGCAAGGCCACGGGAGTGGTCAGGGTTTTTATCAGTTCCAGAGCCTGGGTGCCGCTTTGGGCTTCAATGACGTGATACCCAAATGTTTCCAGTGCCAGGCGGGTGATCGTCCGCACCACGTCTTCATCTTCAACCAGCAAAATGGTTTCAGCCCCAGACTCAACTGATTCACCATGATCGCCTGATGCCTCAGCAACCCACCCGGCATCAACCGCCGGCAAATAAATTTTAAAGCAGGTGCCAAATCCCATTTCACTGTACACTTCGATGTGGCCACCGCTTTGTTTCACAATTCCAAACACGGTTGCCAGCCCGAGCCCCGTACCTTTGCCCTGCTCTTTGGTCGTAAAAAACGGCTCGAAGATATGGGATTTAACCTCAGAGTTCATTCCACATCCCGTATCGGTCATTGAGATCTGGGTGTACCAGCCGGGGTTATATCCGGGTCGTAAGGCACAATATGCCTCGTCAAATTCGAAGGTGTCGGTTTCGATGATCAGTTGACCGCCCTGTGGCATGGCGTCCCGGGCATTAATAGCCAGATTGATAATCACCTGCTCAAGCTGACCGGGGTCCACTTTGACTTTACTGAGATGTGGCGGCAACAGGGTGGTTAACACAATATCTTCACCGATCAATCGCCGCAGCATTTTTTCAATATTACCGACAATGTCATTGACGTCCAGAATTTTTGGCTCCAGGACCTGTTTGCGACTAAACGCCAGCAATTGTCGGGTTAATTCAGCCGCCTTTTCACCAGCATGTTTGATTTCAATGAGTGTGTTCCGTTTGGGATCACTGGCTGGAAATCGAGCCAACAGCAAATCACTATAGCCGATAATGACCGTGAGCAAATTGTTGAAATCGTGGGCAACACCTCCGGCCAGTTGACCAATCGCTTCCATCTTTTGGGATTGGCGGAATTGCTCTTCCAACCGGACGCGCTCGGTGACATCTGACCAGGATCCGACAACTTCGGTTGGTTGATTGCTCGAATCAAACAGAACCCGTTTTTCATCCCGCACCCAAAAATAGGTACCATCCCGACGGCAAAACCGATATTCCACAATCAGATGGTTCGTTTTTTTCAGTGTGGATTGGGTCTCGATTACCCGGTCATAGTCTTCCGGGTGAATGTGTCTGGCCCACCAGCCAGGCTCATTGGTTTCGTCAGCAGAATATCCAGTCAAATCAAAGATATTTTCACTGGTCCAGATTGGTATCCACTCAGTGTCTTCCAGCTTGAGCGCAAAAATAACCGATGGGCTCCCGGAAACAAACCGCTGAACCTGTTCCTGGGCACGTTTCCGGGCGAGAAACTGTCCAATCTGGCTCCCCAGTATACCCAATTGGGTCAGTATTGGCCGGTCCAGATCAGAAATCTCCCGGCTCAATACTTCAACCACACCCACGATCTCTCCCTGGTGAATAATTGGAAAGGCCAGGGCGCTACGGATTCCAGCCTGAAGTGCTGGATGAGCCCATGCAAAATCAGGGTCTTGCCCAATCTCCTCGATTCTGAGTGGGGCACCAGTTGCCCATACTTTCCCAGGCAGCCCTATATTCAGGCCAAAGGTCAAGGTTTGGGCATGATCAATCAGCCCGGCAAAGGAAGGGTCACTCTTTGACCAGACCTCGACACATCGCAGCCGATGGTTCTTTTTATCAACTTCCCAAATGACACCGCCGTCCCAGTTTTCTGAGACACACAGGGTCTGGAGAATTTCGGGTGCGGCTTCGCTGAGCGTATCAACTTCGGCCAGAATCCGACTGATCATCCCCTGGGCCAGGAGGCGACGTTCGGCCCGTTTCCGCTCAGTAATGTCCTGTATCGTCGCCACGCGGTAGCGTAACGTCCCATCTTCATCACGCACCGACACCACATCCAGTTGAGTATCAAAGGTTGATCCGTCTTTGCGACGCATGCGGGCTTCGTATTGCACCTGCCCAAGTTGATCAGCAACGGCGATACAGTGCTTGACATACTCATGGTCAGCCGGGTCATAGACCTCCAGAATCGGTAAGCCGGCAATCTCCTCAACAGTTTGCTGATGCATGCGCGCAAAAGCTGGATTACAGGCCAGAATGCGGTTGGTGGTCGGATTTCCGATGGCAATGCCATGCGCACAATTTTCGAAAGCGTCAGCCCACTGGCGCAAGGCGGCTTCGGTTTGCTTTTGATCGTCAATATCGGTACTGGTGCCAATCCATTTCACAATCTTTCCTGATTGATCGCGGAATGGAATGGCCCGTACCTTAAACCAGCGATATACCCCATCCGCCCGGCGGAGCCGATATTGCGCATCAAACAGGTTCCGCCCCTCAGTTTCCGCATGATGCAAGTGTGGCATGTGAGCCCAATCATCAGGATGAATAAATTTTTCCCAGCTATTGAAAATGTCCTCGGTTTCAGAAAGCCCGGTATATTCGCACCATTGCGGGCTGATATAGGTACATTTCTGGTTTTCATCAGAGGTCCAGACAATTTGCGGCAGACACTCGATCAGTTGTTTCAAATAGTGCTGGTTTTCGCGCAGGGTACCCTCGACTTGCTTCCGGCTGGTCGCATCTACCACCATCCCGTGCCACAAAATGCCCCCATCAGGTTCGCTGACTGGGGCCGACCAGGCTTCAAGCCAAATTTCACCTTTCCCTGGGTGCTGAAATCGGAATTCATGATGCCACAACGTCATCAATCTGGCTGAATCCGCAATGGTTTGGTTGACCTGTTCAATATCATCTGGATGAATTCCCTCAAAAATCAGGGCCGCATCATCCCGGATCTTGTCAGCCATCACCCCAAACACATCCGATACCGCAGCCGAAATAAAAGGCATCGAATAAAAACCATCGGGGTGGCGGCGGAAAGAAAAGAGCGCCCCGGGAAATACTTCCGTCAGTTTCGATAACTGCTCCTGTAATTTTCCTCTTTCCGCAATGGCAATCTCAGATTGTTGCCGGTAACTGATGTCTCGCAAGATGACAGTCAGTTGTTTGCGTCCGTTAACGGTGGTTTGCGAAATGGTTGCTTCGAGTGGAAACTCTTCCCCGTTGGTCCGCAATCCATAGATAATTCGGGGATTGGACATTTTCCGGAAGCCGACTTCTGACTGTGCAAAAGTATGGACAAGCCGGGCATGTAAGGTGCGAAATCGCTCGGGAATAAATGTGTCGAGGGGCTGGCCGAGAGCTTCGGTTGTCGAACAGAGAAACATGGCTTCAGCCGCCCGGTTAAACATAATGATTCGATAGGTATCATCAACCGTGATGATGCCATCCATCGCCGTGTCAATAATCCCAGCCAGGATCATTTGTTGTTCCTGAATCTTCTGTTCCTTGGCGTGGTGCTCTGAGAGATCACGCAAAACTTTGCTAAAACCAAGCACGGTTCCCTTGTCATCAAACATCGGCGTAATCACTCCATTGGCCCAATAGCGTGTACCGTCTTTTTTGACTCGCCAGCCTTCATCTTCCACTTTGCCCTGGGCAACCGCCTGTTCAAGACGCTGTTGCGGCAGATTTCTCGCCACGTCTTCCGGAGGATAAAAACAGGAAAAATGGCACCCGATGATTTCATCGGCGCTGTACCCTTTGATTTGTTCAGCACCCGCATTCCAGGTTGACACATAGCCGTTTGGATCAATGAGATAAATGGCATAATCCTTGACTGCCTCGACCAGAAGCCGGTACGGATCCACGAATTGACTGATTGGTGTGACAAGAACTTCACGCTTGGGGGAGTCGTGTCCTTCCATAAAGACCTCCATAAC
The DNA here is from genome assembly GCA_016208495.1 of Acidobacteriota bacterium. Lineage (NCBI taxonomy): Bacteria > Pseudomonadati > Acidobacteriota > Acidobacteriota bacterium. Next base: position 48,132 of record JACQXX010000112.1, read on the forward strand.
CCTGGCCAAAAGCGGAAAGAAGGGGGAAGCCGTCGAGTAGTTGAATTCCGGCCTGGGAATTACTTCTTTGAATATAGGATAATGAAAACAGAAAAACTGTGGCTTTGCCTGAACTGAAGGCAGTCATTAACTTGGCGGCAAGACTGGCAGCACCGGGGTGACGCAATGCAAATCAATGTGGGCAAAACATTTAGGGATAGATAGTTTGTACTCTGTCTTTTCCCCATGAGCAAGGCGTTATGATGAAGTTTTTCCAGGTTTTGCCAAAACTTCCCCATATCAAATCAGCAATGTTTACAGACGGTTTGATATGGGGCACGTCGGAAAAGGGCATCACTGGCCAAGCGCCCGAAACTCACGCTCAAACTCCCGCCCGTAGGCGGTTTTGCGGTCTGAAGGCAGGAAAGAATAGTCAATCGCATTGCAACTCAGCCGACACACGTCCTGACGTGAAAACCCAAAATCAGTAAGCAGGTGCACATATTCGTCGCTGAGTGAACTCCCAAAAAAAGGCGGGTCGTCAGAACCAATCGTTACAGCCAGTCCGGCGTCACAGAGTTGGCGCAAGGGATGCGCCGCATAACTTTCATACACGCCAGTACAGAGATTACTGGTGGGGCACACTTCGAGTGGCGTCTGAGTTTCGCGCAAATACTCAATCAACGCGGCATCCTCAATGCTGCGCACACCGTGCCCCAGTCGCTCAGATTTGGTCACGCGCAGGGCTTCCCAGACACTTTCCGGCCCGGCGGCTTCACCGGCGTGAGCAACGGAATGGAGTCCGGCAGCCCGGGCGCGGCTCATATGTGATTCAAACAAACGCGGTGGGAATCCGGCTTCGGCGCCGCCAATCCCAACCCCAATAAACAAATCATCAGCTCGCCCGGCAATGGCAAAATCAACCACCGGGTCAGCTTCGGGCACAAACTGGCGGCTGATATCGGCAATAAAATGGAGTTCGACGCCGTGTTCGGCATATCCGTCTTTGACTCCGGCAGCCAGGGCTTCAAGCAGCGCGTCCTGAGACAAACCGGGTTTTCCCAGATGCATGGTTGGACTGAAGAAAGCTTCGCGATACCGGATGTTTTGGGCTTTGGCATCGGCCAGAAAGTCTTTCACCAGCAGGTAATAATCCTGCGGCGTCCGCAGATACCCGCAGACTTCCATAAAAATATCCAAAAAATGAGGAAAGTCCCGATACTGGAAATAGGCCGCCGAGTCCTCCAGTGTCTCAAATGGAGGCCGCAATCCATTGTTTTCAGCCAGTTTCAAAACGGTTGCCGGTGGGAGCGAGCCTTCCAGATGAACGTGTAACTCGGCTTTCGGCAGTCGGGCAATAAATTCGGAATCAGAAAGTTTATGTTGGATTGGTTGGTGTTCTTGATACATGAAAGCTGATCCTTTCATCAAGCCTGGTTCTTGGTTCTTGGTTCTTACAGCAGTAATTTCACCGTCAGTTCATTTGAGTTTGGGGTGATTCTCAGAACTTGGTTTGAGCATTCCGAAGGACTGCCGGTCGGATAGCCGGTCGGTTGCGAGGTTTTGCGAGCTACCACCGGAAAAGGTTCGGTCTCTCCAATTCTCCCCGCCTGGTCCGTGCCCCTACGGGGCACGGACCAGGCGGGGAGAAACCAGGGGTGGCGCTTGGGTCCGGTGGTAGGCCCAAAGCGGCCAACCGACCGGCTATCCGAACTGCAACGCTTCGCGGTGCAAAACCGCCCTGCTCTTCACTGAATCGTCACTGTAATCGGAAGGGTTCGGGTACGGCCAAAATTATCCGTGGCCGTAAAGGTCAGAATTCGCGTGACCCGTTGCGCAGTGGCTTTAGCTTTTAAGGTAAACACGGCCTGTGATTCTGGGGTGATAATCACACCGGGTTTGAGCTTGAGTCCAAACTCTTTCACCGAAGGTCCCGTCACCGTGACCAGATCGTCATACCCGCCAAAGCGATTGATGGTCAATTCAAGTCTGGTTTTTTTGCCTCGTTGGAGTGTAATTGCTGAAACGGCAATGTTGAGTGAAAAATCCGCCGGGTCAGACAACTTGCTGATAAAGGCGTCTCCAACGCCGGCACGGGTCATTTGGACGGGATGAACCAGCGGCAGATCATCGGATGTCGTCTGGCCACACACATAGACATTGCCGTCAGCATCAGCCGCCACTCCAAAAATGTTGTCAACCTGGGCACCGCCAAAATAGGTCGAATAGATTGCCCGATCTCCGGTGCGACTGAGCCGGGTCACAAAACTGTCAACGTTTCCAGGTTCAGTTCGAATCGGATTCGTCAGCGGATAATCAGGCGAGGTGGTTACTCCGACCAGATAAATCGTGTTGCGCGCATCAATCGCCATATCAAATGGCTGTTCGTCTTTGGCACCTCCAAAAAAGGTCGAAAAGATGCGCCCTCCGGTTGGGCTATATTTGGTCACAAATATGTCTGACACGCCGCGCAGGTCTTTTTGGAGCGCATTCGCCGTGGTCGGGAAATCAGGCGAACCGGTAAATCCAGTGACATAGACATCTCCAAATTCATCTACTCCAGCCGCCGCGCCGCGTTCCTGGTCAGTCGCGCCCAGGTAGGTCGAAAATACCAGAGCATCACCCGCTGGACTGAATTTGGTCACAAACACATCGTACAGACCGCCGCTAAATGTCGTCTGAGTCGGATTTTTCAGGGGGAAATTTTTTGAATTGAGGTATCCGGTCACCACGGCGCTCCCATCTTTCTGGTCCACGGCAATGTCCGCCCCGAGGTCATCTTCGTTTCCGCCAAGATAGGTCGAATAGATCAATTCGCTTCCAGTGCGATTCAATTTGGTCACAAAGGCATCGGTAAACGAGTCGCCTCCGTCACGTGGTTGAAACGCATTTTTCACCGGGAAATCAGTTGAGAGGGTAAACCCGGTGACATATGGATTTCCTTGAGCGTCCAGGGCCATTCCTCGGATTTCATCACGACCGGCTCCACCCAAAAGCGTTGCAAACTCAACGGCTGATCCTCCGGAATTCAGCTTGACAACAAAGCCTTCGCTATTGCCCTTGTTTTCTTTTTGAAATGCCTGATCTGTGGTTGGGAACACCAGTGACGTGGTTCGTCCGGCGATATAAATACCGCCCTCCCGATCAATGGCAACCCCACGTGCTTCGTCAAAGCGGTTGCCGCCAAAGTAGGTCGAAAAGACCAGTTGTCCCGAGACGGTATCAATTTTGGCCACAATGATGTCGGCCTCTCCGGCATTTTCCGGCTGGAGTGGAAACTGAGTCAGAAAATTGATTGACAGTGTGGTACCAACCACCACGACATTGCCAAGACCATCGGCAGCCACGGCAAAGGCTGCATCCGGGAACCCGCCGCCGAGAAAACTTGAAAAACTCACGGTTGGGTCAATCACCAGCGGCTGGGTTGGATCATAGGTGCCGAGTTTGAAGCGAACACGTTTGGGGCTGGAACCTGAGGGCTGAAGAAGCCGGGCTGAAGAAGTCGGGCTGAAGAAATCGGGCTGAAGAAGTCGGGCTGGGGGTTGGGGGAAATCAAGCTGGTACTGGGCGTCCACTAGCCGTTTTTGTCCGCCAATCATCTGGTAGGCAACGGGTTTATGATGAACCGTTGTGGTTGAGTTTCCAGTCACAATCAGGTTTCCAGTCTGATCAAGTGAAAGCAGGTCAATACCTTCAAATCCAAGCACTATCGAATCAGTCTGGCCTCCGGGTGCCACCATAAAGTCATATTCAAGCTGGTTCGGATTGCCATAGACAACCACGTCAATGCCCGGATACACACGGCGATAGCGGACCTTTCCAAAATGCGGAATGTCTCGTTTCCACTGGCTTTCTTTTGAACCAAACAGGTAATTTGACCGCGAGGTTTGTGGGTGTTCGCCAATCATCTCGGGATGTATGGCCCCGCCAATAAACCGCAGGGCACTTATGGTTTGCGAAGAAGGGTCATTGTTTGGCTGCTGCAACACCAATCCCGATGAAGTGAGCAAAGCATTGGCTTGACCGATTCGGGTCCGGAATTTCACATCAGATGAAAACTGCCCTTGATTGGTCTCAAATGTCAGCGGGAGTGCATTGAGAACTGCCGAGGTTGGGACAGATGAAGGCTTGAGAGACGGCATCTGACTCGCCTGTGTTTGCCCCTGACCAGGAAGCCACGTGACACACAGCAGCGCGATCATCAAACAATTCAGCACGATACGGAAAAAACGATAAGAGTGAAAATAGATCATGGTTTTGAGAAAAGACAAAAATGACAAATGACAAGGTGACAAATGACAAGGTGACAGAGGATTTTCTTCATCCCTCATCCCTCATCCCTTGGTTTCGGCCCGGAACCCGGTTATCGGGTCAACTCTTTGAGTATCTGCTCAACATCAGCTTTGACTTCGGGATTAAGTTCGATGGCTCTGGCAAATACCTGACGGGCTTGCTCTTGCAACTGGTTTGCCTGAACTGGATCTTTTTGGATTTGAGCTTTCAATGCAAACAGTTTTCCCTGGGTAATGTAAAATTCCGGGTTATCACCTTTGAGATCAATCCCTTGTTTGATTTCCTCCAAACCTGAATTCAGAGCCGCGAGCGCATCTTTTTTCTGAGCAATGAGCCAGCGAGCCCGGAGCCACTGCAATTTGGCAAGCTGGTTATGGGCGGCGGAATATTCTTTATTTAACTCAATTGATTTTCGAAAAACAGTTTGGGCTTTGGCAAAAATACGCTCTGAAAACGGCTGCCCCGTGTCGAGCAGCCATTCCAGGGCAATGGCCTGGGCCTGACCTTCGTGCGACCAGGCTTCAAAGAATGTCGGGTTGAGTCCCTGTGCATGTTGAAATGCCTGAATGGCAGAGGTCAACGCAACGGTTGGGTCTTGTTTGATACTGGTTTGGTAATTGGCCTGAATCAACTGAGCACGTCCGATGTAGAGATAAGTAAACGCATCGTTATCTCGGATTTTGAGCCCCTTGGCCAGTGTTTCAAGCGCCTGATTGAGCAGTGGAATCGGATCCTGCTTCCGATCAGCCAGATACTGGGCCTTCTGCATATACACCTGGGCAAAGTTATTGTAGGCAATCGCGTTCTTTGGGTTGGCGGCGATTCCGCGCTCATAAAACCGAATGCTTTCTTCAAACTCAACACCTGGGTCCTGACCATGGTCAATTTTGTACGCAACAATGTCGGTATATGCCGTGGCGGCATTGATGAGTGCACTATACAAATTGGGGTTGAGCCGGAGGGCCTGGTTGTAGGTATCAATGGCTTGATTGAGCGTTGCCATTGGATTTTGCCCTTGCTGCACCATGTACTCGCCCTTTGAAAGCCATACATTGGCTAAACTGTTGTAAACTCTGGCGGTTGGAACTGATAGTTCCAGAACTTTTGTATAGCACCCGGCCGCTAAATCATACGCCTGGGTCGGGTTTTCACCCCTCACAAGTTGAAATTCACCCTGTGCCCAGTATGCCCACCCTAAATAGAGATGATTCAGGCCCTGACTGGGCCTGGCCGCTATTGCTTGCCGATTAAATTCAATTGAAGTCCGAAAGTCGGTGGTGGGATCCTGGCCTTGATCCATCACATAAACACCACGCTGACGAAAGGCATCGCCCAACATTCGAAATCCAAAGGCGTTCTTTGGATCAACGGCCAGTGCCGCTCTGGCTTTTTTAATACAAGTTTCGAGTTCAGTGAGCGGGCTTTCCCCTTTTTCGGTTTTTGTCAAAGCCTGAAGAATGTGGATATTCGCACTGACCAGATACAGATCCGGCTTCTCTGGCGCCACCTCAATTCCCTGTTCACACACCGCCACTGATTGATCAATTGCGACCTGAAACGGTTTCCCAGTGTTAATCAAAAGCCGGGCAGTTTGAAATTCCACCCATCCAAGTTGTTTATAGGTTTCCGGGTCACTTTCGGCAATGGTTTGGGCCTGGCGATAGGCGGCCCCAGCCTGTCTCAAATCGTTAAGTGCTGCGTCATGTTCGCCAGCTTCCAGGCGTTGGTTTCCCTGATCGAGATGGATTTGGCCAATCAGGCGTTGCGCTTCATAGAGCCAGGGAACTTTCTTCAACGCGGCTTCAGCTTTGATGATTGCTTCCGGCCATTTTCGGTCATGCCAGTACATCAGGGCTTCAACATATTCGGTCGCCTCGCCCGTTGCCCCATGCCCTTGCTGCAAATATCTGAGTGCCGGCTGCTTGAGTTCCTCTTCCGCCTTTTTGACCTCAGCCTGATAGAGTTCTTTATTGGAAATGGCCTTGGCTTCGTCGAGTCGCTGTTGAAACAATTCACCCAGAACCAGCCCCAGAGCATAGGCGGTTTCTGAAGTTTGATATCCATTGTTCCAGGCGGCTTCCAAATGGGTGCGGGCGGCTTGATATTCGCCCAAAGCCAGATGTCCGCGACCAATGGCATAATGGCCGGGACCTTCGCTGATTTTTCCAAAGCGGTTCATGGTTGCTTCCACGGCCTGCATCCGCTCGCGAACCATGGCTTCCTCGCGGGCAATGTTGTGGCGCGGCAACATATGACCGTGGCGCATGATGGTCTCGATTTCCTTGACCCGTTCCCCCAACTGTCGTGCCAGTTCAGATTGTTGACGCGCCTGCCAGAGCGCGTGAACCCCGCTGACCAAAAAGAACAATCCAATCCCAAGCGCCGCCGCCACAATTGAGGCCGCCACCCGATGTTTATGCAGCAGTTTTTTGGCCCGAAACCAGACCGAAACCGGTCGGCCCTGGATCGGCTCGCCGGCCAGAAATCGGAGCAAATCATCCTGGAGCGCACGGGCTGAGTCATAGCGTTGCTGTGGCTCTTTCTCCAGACACTTCATGACAATCGTTTCCAGATCAACCGGAATACGCGAATCCAGGGTCCGCAGCGCCGGGGCTTCATCCTGAATGACTTTGAGCAACACCTCCATAATGGACCCCTGGCTAAAGGGAACTTTGCCGGAAAGCAATTCATAGAGCGTCACGCCCAAACTATAGATGTCGGTGCGTCGGTCCAGCCGGTCGGTTTCTCCGCGAGCCTGTTCGGGTGACATATAATACGGAGTGCCCAACAGCGCCCCTTCAACGGTCATGCCGCTGGCCGCCACCTGCCGGGCCAGTCCGAAATCCATCACGTAGGGTTTGAGCAACCCATCCTCTCCCGTACCGACAATGATATTGTGTGGCTTGATGTCGCGATGAATCAGCCCCTCTTTATGAGCTGCCTGGAGCGCATCGGCCACCTCAGCCATAATTTTGATTTTTTGCTCCACCGACAATCCGGCCATGGCTTTATCCAGGGTTTGACCGGGCAGATACTGCATGGCGATAAAATACCGGCCTTCAAATTCGCCGACTTCATAGACCCGGCACACATTGGGGTGATCAATCTGGGCCTGCGAGCGGCCTTCCATTAGCAACCGCTGGACAAGCGTCGGGTTATCTTTGATCAAAAACTTGAGTGCCACCGGGCGTTTTAACAGCGGGTCAAACGCCTCATACACCGTCCCCATGCCGCCTTCGCCAATCCGACGGACAATTTCATACCGCCCAACCTGTCGAAACTCAAGTTCGCGATTGATCCCGGATTTTGGCGCTGATTGATGTGGCGTGGCGCCTGGTGTGGCCATTTGGGTCGGAAGTTGACTGACACTTGCCAGATGAAGCGGCTCAGAAGCTGGCTGAAAAGCAAGGGTGGTCTCTGTAATAGTTCCCGAACCTGATTGTGCCATCAGAAGGGTGTCATCTGGGGCCTGCGTCTGGAGCGAACGAAATGCAACCACTTCGTTTGAAAGAGTTTGCACCGTTTCTTCAGTTAAGATTCCCTTGTGCACGACTTCTTTCAGCCGCGCCGACCAAACCTCCGGTTCAGTGTACCCGGTTGGAGTGCACAAACTGATTTGCTCTGAATCAATCAGCCCTTTCTGCAATGCAAGTTCAAGAATCAGCCTGGCTTGACTGGAATCAATCACTGGTTCAGACCTCTTTTAAGCAAATAGCGAAATAGCGAAGTAGCGAAGTAGCGAGTAGCGAGTAGTCAATCAAATAGCGAAGTAGCGAAGTAGTGAAATAGTGAAACAGTTTGGTCACTTTGTCACCCTGTCACCTTGTCACTTTGTCACCTTGTCACCTTGTCATTCTGTCACCTTGTCATCCTGTCACTCTGTTTCAGCTTGAACCCTGGTGATGAATCCGGTATCAACAGAATTAGCCCGCAAGCCCGTAAGCCCGCAAAGGAGTTCCATTGTGGCCAAATCATCTCAACTTCTGAAGTTTCCGCCTGGGTTTTTGTGGGGAACTGCCACATCATCACATCAGGTTGAAGGATTGAACACCAATAACGACTGGTGGGAGTTTGAACAGCAACCAGGAACGATTCACGATGGGACCCATTCCGGGGCGGCCTGCGACCACTTTGCCCGGTTTCGCGAGGATTTTGACCTCGCGGCTTCAATGCACCAGAACGCCCATCGGCTTTCGCTTGAATGGAGCCGGCTGGAACCTGAAGAAGGGGTCTGGAATGAAGATGCCTTTGAGCACTACCGGGCTGTCCTTCAGGCTTTGCGGGATCGAAACATTACCCCGATGGTGACCCTCCATCATTTTACCAACCCCAAATGGCTGGTGGCCAAAGGTGGCTGGGAAACCTCACAGGTCGTCAAATACTTTTATCGTTTTGCCGCCGAAGTGGCCAGGGCCTTAGGTGATCTGGTTGAATATTGGGTCACCATCAACGAGCCCATGATTTATGTCGTGATGGGGTATTTTTTGAAGCAGTGGCCGCCAGCCGTGATTGACCCGGTCCGTGGATTTCGGGTTGCTGGAAATATGATGCGGGCACACGCGGCGGCCTATCAGGCCCTGCACACGCTGGCCAAATGCCCGGCTCAGGTTGGCATTGCCCATCACATTCGGATTTTTGACCCGGCTAATCCATCATCGCCGCTCGATATCAACGCCGCCCGAATTCAAAGCTTTTTTTTGAATGATGCGGTTACAAAAGCGTTAACTTCAGGTAGACTGGTGCCACCGCTAGGCTGGTTTGAACGCCTTCCTGGTCCTTCCAAACCCATGGACTTCTTTGGGATCAACTACTATAGCCGCGACCTGGTTGCCTTTGACATCACTCAGACGGAAACCCTGTGCGGACGCAACTTCCCGGCCCCAAACGCCAAACAACAGCATTTTGGCTGGGAAATATACCCTCATGGGCTGTATCGGCTCTGTACTGACCTGAAAGAATGTGGCGTTCCAATCATCATCACCGAAAATGGAATTCCGGATAACACCGACGAACTCCGCCCGCAATTTTTGATTGACCATCTTGCCGCACTCCATCAAGCAATCACCGACGGCAGTCCCGTGACCGGGTATTTTCACTGGTCATTGCTTGACAATTTTGAATGGGCTGAAGGGTTTACGCCACGATTTGGGCTGGTCGAAGTTGACTATCAAACCCAGCACCGGCGAATCAAACCCAGTGGTCAACTCTATGCTCAAATTTGCCAAGCCAACGGATTGTCACCTGACCTGGTGAAATCATAAGACCAACTCTTCCCTTTGAATTCAGAAAGCCCTCTTCAATGGCACAGCACAAACTTGTTAAACGTCTGAAACACCATTACTTACACCCAGCCGGAGCTGGCTGGGACCGGCTTGGCTGGCGGTATCTGTATGCCACCTCAAAGTTTAAAGCCAGAGCCTATGACAAAGCCTTTGCCAGCATTCAAAACTATTGCTGGTTCCTTGGTTACCCACGCAGCGGGCATACGCTGGTTGGGTCATTGCTCGACGCGCATCCAGAAATCATCATCGCCCAGGAACTGCATGCCCTGAAATATGTGGATAAGGGCTTTTCCAAAAACCAGTTATTTTACTTGTGTTTAAAGCGCTCTGAAGACTTTACCAGGGCAGGCCGAATCTGGTCGGGGTACGATTACAACATTCCAAACCAGTGGAATGGACGATTTCGCGAATTGAAAGTGATTGGGGATAAAAAAGGCGGTGCTTCGGCTGGAACCCTCATGCGACACCCACATCTGGTGAGCAAGCTGGTTGAGACTCTACAAATGCCGATGCGGGTCATCCACGTGGTTCGCAACCCATATGACAACATTGCAACCATTAAACGGCGGGCGGCAGAGCGACTTGATCGCCTGGGCGTTGATCGAGAGGCCCTCTCTATCGAAGATGCCATCAAGATGTATTTTAAATTCAGCAAGACGATTCAATCAGTCAAACAGGAGATTCCACCGCAGGATATGTATGACCTCCGGCACGAAGATCTGATTGCCAACCCCAAACAAACCGTGGCGGATCTATGCCGATTTTTAGGCGTTGAACCAACTGAAGAGTATCTGACTGATTGCGCCAGCATCGTGTATTCCTCACCCAATAAGTCCCGCAACAGCTTCAAATGGACACCAGAACAAATCCAGACAGTGGCCGATGAAATTGCTAAATACCCATTTCTGAAGGGCTACACCTTTGATAGCTAACGATTTGTCAGTCCCACCTGCGTGAGCGGGTGGAAACGAAAACGAAGCGAACCCACCCGCTCACGCAGGTGGTACTGACTCCTTATTTTTTGGGTCGCCACTTTTGCTTGAGCAATTCTCCGGCACCTAATGCCGCTCCCATCAAAATCATCAGGACCACACCATAGACGGCGGCTTGTCCCAGGTTCGCGGCTCGCAATTGGGAAGCAATTTCAACCGAAATTGGACGGTTTCGGAACACAAAAGCCAGGACCGAAGCGGCAAATTCTCCGAGCAACGTCACAAAGGCCAGCGTCACCCCGTTGACCAATCCGGGCCAGACCTGGGGCAACACCACCCGGCGCATGGCATGGAACCAACCGGCGCCAAGCGTCCGGGCGGCTTCTTCCTGCGAAGCGTCAAATTGCTCAAAATTGGTTTGCACGGCACGGGTGGCGAGCGGCCAGGTTCGCAAAAAATAAATGAAGGGTAAAATCCAGAACGTCCCAACCAGCACCTGCCCCGCTGAGTACCAGTGCGGCATTCGATAGGCGGCAATCACACAGAGTGCCACGACCGTTCCTGGCAGAACCCACGGCACCAGTACCAGCCCAGACATCAACCGCTGGGCTGGAAACCGCAACCTGACCACCATATAGGCCACCAGACTGCCCAAAATTCCAGCCGCAACCGCCGCCGGCAGCGACATCGCCAGACTATTGAGAATTGGTTGATAGGCAATAGCTTCGGTCAGTGTTGATTGATAATGAGCCAGGGTGTATTCGGTTGGGAGCAGCGTTGTGCGCCAGCTTCCCTCGCCGACGACACTCAGCAAAATCAGCATTGCCGGCGGCAACATCAAAAACAAAACCACGGCGGTGGATACACCCAACGCCATCATTCGGGACCACTGCGAAACCAGTGGCCGCCGCCGAACCGTGCCCTTGCTGACGCTGGCAAACCGCCGTGTTCCTTCAAAACGCTGTAGGAACACAAGCATCGGAATTGAAATGCACGCCAGCAACACACTCTCGGCCATGGCCAGCTCAAACTGACGGTTGGCGTAAGCATTAAAGATTTCAATGGTCAAATACCGAACCCCACCACCAAACAAATAGGGGGCGCTAAAACTGGCCATCGAAGTCATAAAGGTCAGCAGTGCCGCTCCAGCAAATGCCGGACTGAGCAGCGGCAATACAATGCGCCGCCAGACAGCCAGTGGCCGACCACCAAGGCTGCGGGCGGCTTCAACCAGCGAAAAGTCAACCCGCTCAAGTGCTGCCGAGGTAAAGCTATAAAAATAGGCATACATTGAATAGGTATGCACCGCAATAATTGCCCCTCGACCACGCAACGACCAGGGCGGCGTCTCCAGGTGAAAAGCCTTCATCACCAGCCGGGTGGCCAATCCTGTTTCGTCATACAGAAACAGAAAGGCCAGGACTCCAACCAGTGGCGGCAAAACCAGTGGCAGATTGGCCATCACGGCCAGCATCCGGCGACCTGGAAAGTCAAACAGACTCAGAAAGATAGCAAGTGGAACTCCGACCAGGGCACAACACAGCACGGTTATGGCCGAGATTCCAACACTGTTGACCACGCTTTCCCAAAATGTCGGTTGGGAAAAAGCCTCGGTGTAGGCCGCAATGCCCCATCGAGATTGTGCATCAACAAAGCTTTCAACCAGGAGCGCCCCAAGTGGCAACATAACACCCCAGATCAAGGCAATGCCGACCGGGATCAGAACCCACAAATATGGCCCACGGCGGAGTATCCCCCGCCAGACACGACCAGACTGCCCGGCTTGAGAAGCAAGGGAAGTTTTTTCAGGAGAATTTGTCACAACTCTTTCAACCTATTGGATTTACTTTGGGTTGCGGCTGTATCTTCAAACCCTTTTCGGGGCTACAGCCGGCGCAGAGTGAGACAATACAGAGGAATCTTCGATTGCGGAAGGCTCAGCGTGTAAAATGTTTGTATCATCCGTCGTAAAATCCGGGGTGGCCTCAGATTTTGGAACCGAAGGCACGACCACAGGTAAGACAATTGAAAAAGCACTTCCCACGCCCACCTGACTTCGCACGGAGACATTGCCGCCATGTGCCGCGGCGATTCGCTTGACAATAGCCAGCCCCAATCCGGTCCCAATCGAGCCAGTTCGACTCCGGGCCTGGTAGTAAGGATCGAAAATATATGGCAGTTCCTGAGCTGGAATCCCTTCCCCGGTGTCAATCACGCTGATCACAACATAAGTATAGCCAGTATCAACTTGCTGGCCTTCAACCAGGCGGGCTTCGATCCAGATTTGTCCGCCTTCTGGGGTAAATTTAATGGCATTTGAGAGCAAGTTCATCAAGGCGCGCTGAATGCTGCGGGCATCGGCCATCACTTTCGGTAAATTGGTGTCGCACCCGTACCCCAACGTCACATTTTTCCGCTTCGCCACAACCGCCCAGGTTTCACCAGCTTCCTGAATGATTTCATGGGGTGAAAGCGGGACAAATTCCAGTTGCAACACCCCAGCTTCCATTTTGGAAAAGTCGAGTAACTCGTTGATCAGGCTAATCATTTTCTCGGAAACCTGACGGGCGCCATTGATCAACTCACGCAATTCGGCCATATCCGGTTTCTTGCCCTGCAATTCCATTTCAATCAGCTCAAGCGTTGAAATGACACTGCCCAGCGGCGAACGAATATCGTGAACAATGGCGTTGGTAAATTCACTGCGGAGGCGGTCCAGTTCCTTGAGCTTTTCATTGGCTTCCTGCAATCCGGCCACATGCGAACGAGCCTGACGGTACAGGCTGGCCTGGGCCACGGCAGTTGATAATCGCGACATGGCTGAGCGAATGAGGATCTCTTCTTCACCGCTATGGACTTCCTGAAAATACCGGAGCGCCTGCTGCATGGCATCTTCAACTTCGTCCCATTCGGTTTCTGAAGGACGAGATCGAAAAAGTTCGGTCGGGGTTGGAAGTTCAGAGGTATCCTCAACCCCAGATACTTTTCCATTTGGAGAAGGCTCTGGCGGAGACTCATATTTGGGCTGCTCACCGCTTGAAAACAAGTCGGTACTGTTGGCCAGCCAAACCAGGTTTTCGACAACTCGTTGCCGTTCAACCGCCCAGTGCTGACGTTCCAACATATGTCTAAGCTTGAGGGTTAATTCCTGGGGTCGAAATGGCGTGGCCAGACAATCATCGGATCCAGCCAGTAAGGCTGAGAGCACGTCGTCATCGCGCGTTGCGGAAGGGCTAATTAAAAGGATGGGAATATGACGGGTTGTTTGCTGGGCTCGCAATTGACGGCAGACTTCCAATCCATTGATTCCGTCAAGGGTAATATCGGCAATCAAGGCATCAATAACTGTTTCCTGAATATAGGCTAACGCCTCATACCCGTTACTGGCGGCATAGACCCGATATTTTGCATTTTGGAGCAGCGACACGATGAGGGCGCGTTGACTGGGGTTGTCAGTTGCTACGAGTATGACAGGACTCTCTCGCATACGGGGTTCCCCTGAAGCAGGTAAAAACCATTGCCCGTAGATTCCAAACAACGGCATTTACATGCTGGGATGAAAAATTGTTTGGCCCTGGAACTCGCTTGAGGAAAAAGAAGAAGAACCCTGACTTTAGCCGGCACGAAACAAGACTGTCAAGGAAGGTCATCTGGATTTAAGATTTGAGAATTATGAATTTTGAAAAATCTAACTGCCCCCTGATTCAATAAAATCCCACCTTTTGCGATGAAATGGATCAGTTCCACCTGATATCCAGCTTATGGAAAAAAAAGACGGCGAGCAAAGAAAACTTGCTCGCCGCATAGTCCAGACTGGTATTAGCTCACCCGGGCCGAACAGTAGAGTCGTGGTGTTACACCAATATTGCCCTGAGGTTATTTTTTGGTGAAAACCGGAAAGACATCGGGCTGAAGATATCGGGCTCAGGGCTCAGGGTATGAAACCCGTTTTCTTCAGCCCCGAGCTTGCGAGTCTTCAGCCCCAAGCCCTGAGCTCTGGTTTTCTCAGCCCCGGTTCTTTGTTTTCTCGCGTTTATCTTCCTTCCAAAGCCAGGCGGAGATAGTACCGGCATCCTTTACCGTGGGTAATCCTTCCAAAATCAGCACTTCCGAACCTTTTATCTGCAGGGTTACCCAACCTTCTTTGGTCTCGCCCTGAAATCCCTGTTTGGTTTCAGCAAATCTACTGCCTGCGTAGCGTTTGCGCGTTCGTTCAGCGTAGGCATCATAAAATTCCTTAGCCTCGTCACCGGAATCCCAACTCGTGTGCTGAACCAAAAACAACTGCCCGGTTTTGGTGTTTTCATAGAGCCGGCAGGCATCGCCATCCCAACCATCGGCGCCACGTGAACCATCAGTCTCATCCAAAAACTCAGACAAAATCAGGGTATACCCAAACTCGCCCGTCACATCTCCGGTAACTGCTTTCCAATTTTTTCCAAGCACGGTTTCGGCGGCGGCCAGTGTAATCCGGGTGGCAGACTCCCCTTTCAGATACTTTTCGGGGTGCATAATCTGCTCGGTGCTTTCCGGCAAGGTGGTATAAGCCTTTGAAACACTGGCCCAGCCACCTTCTTTGACCAGTGCCTGCACAAACCCGGCACCGACAAAATAGGGGAAGGTCAGTGATTCACGGATACACCGTGGCGCACTCGACAGGACCTGGGCTTTTTCCTGTGAATCCAGGCCGGGACCAGACATCACCTGCAACATATCAGTGATTGAAATCGGGAGCTTTGAAACACTACCGCCCAATGGTTCCAGCAGATAATCAAACATCACGACGGTAGCCTCGCCCTCGATCAGGGCATGAATGGCCGATTCCTTATCGCCCATGCCTTTGGGAAAGTTCTCAAATCGGCGCAAATCAAAATGTTGATCCTGCAGGGCATGGGTCAATTCGTGGGCAATCACAATTTTCTGTTCTTCCAGATCAGTCCGATCCGTCAGAAAAAATTCACCTGTGCGCGGCTTGTAATATCCGCCAATCTGCTCGCTCAGGATCTTGATCATCTCTTCGCGGAGTTTGTATTTGGCCGGCACCAGTCCAAGTTTGCCGAGCAACTTGGCCTGGGCATCAAACTCACTGGCCGGAGTTGATTCGTCCATGTCTTTCAGAACATCTTTTTCAAGCTCGTCACGGTTGCGAAAACCAGCCTTGACGTCCTTTTTGATTTCAAGTCCCCGGAGCTTGCTCACCGCTTTGAAGATCTCTTCGGTTGCCGCCAGCACGGCGGCTTTATCAACTGATTCAACTGGAGTTATCGGAGCTTTGGCTGTCGTGCCCGACGGAGTTTGCGGTTTGGACTGCGCCAAAATGCCAGGCCCCGCCAGTGACGAAATCATCAAGGCAGAAGCCAGGCCCATCACACAGACGGACTGACGAAAGGACGGAACAAAAAATTTCACGGAAAACCTCCAGGATGGAACTTGGTGTTTGATGCTTGGTGTTTGGTGCTTGGTTCGGCCTGGCCTACACCAACGTGATATGTGTGATTTCCGGCACCGAACCGAGTCTGACTGGCGGGCCGCTGGTACCAACGCCGCGGCTGACATACAACTGAGAGCCGTCAAACTGGTAAAGGCCAGCCGTGAAATCTGTCATCAACCGACTTGGGGCAATATCCTGACCGAGAAATTCAACTTTCACTTGCCCGCCGTGGGTGTGTCCGGCAATCGTGAGCGGAATGTTGCGTTCAAGCGCTTTCGGGAAAACGTTTGGCTGATGGGAGAGCAAAATGGATGTGTCACGCACTTCCAGTCTCCGCATCGCCGAGTCAAAAGTCAAATCCGCCAGGCGTTCGTGGCGCGACTGCGGAATATAGGTAATGCCCATCAGGTTCAGTTTGGCACCGCGGATCCAGATGGTTTCCTGTTCATTGATGAGAAGTCGGATGTTGTGATTACGGAAGCCTTCCGCCAGCGCATCCACTGAATTGGTAAACAGGTCGTGATTCCCAAGGGTGGCATACACCCCGTACCGGGCCCGGAGGTGCCGAAAAGCGCCAATAAAGAGCGGCACACAGGTGCTCGAATACGGCACATAATCGCCTGTCAAGACAATCAAATCCGGATTCAGACCATTAGCGACGTCTACAAATTCCATCAATCGCTGATGATCCATAAACACACCGGCGTGAACATCGGTTAACTGCACAATCGTCGTTCCACGCAACTCCGGCGGCATTCCGGGTAATGTCAACGATAACCGCTCAAGCCGGTAGCTTTCGCGGGCGACATACGCTCCATAGGTTGAGACCAAAAATGGAGAGGTGGTCAAGGCCAGCGATGCCGCCTGGATAAACTCTCGTCGCCCAACTGCCGGACGTGGTATCGGCGGCGTTGGTTCACCTGGAAGGACAATGGTGGGGACTGGGGTTGGAACTGATTCCAAAACTTGGGGAACGGGTTGGAGAGCTCCGGGGGCGGCTGGTTGGGCTTTGGTTGTGGTCCGAATCGCCAATCGGCGGCGAGCCCGCCAAATCTGGTTTTTCTTCCAGAACCAGTGACTGACCTGGGTTCCAATCAGGACTCCGACACAAGCCAGCGAACTCCACTGCCACACGGTAAATGGCAAGGCCACCAGGGTTGGCAAGGCATCAATCGCGGGGCCAGCCAGATACGGATATGGAATACCGTGATAGAGCAACCATCCCAAAACCCAGAACGAAGGAACATTCAAAGCCACAAACCAGACAGTGATGCCTGGTTTGAGCCACTGATGAATTCCCTGCCAGCGCATCAGTCTGGCCATTTGCTGAAACCAGCGGTGCAAATACCACTGACCGGCCAGGATACCAGTCAGTAAACCAGCGACCAGCATCCAGGACTTGATGCTGGTTAGTGAGATCAATCCAGGTACAACTTCCATAATTTTAGTCAGTAGTCAGTAGTCAGTAGTCAGTAGTCAGTAGTCAGTAGTCAGTAGTCAGTAGTCAGTAGTCAGTAGTCAGTAGTCAGTAGTCAGTAGTCAGTAGTCAGTAGTCGAGTGTTGGGATTTGATTTTCCAGCCGGGAGCTGATTGGGATCAACGCTGGTCACGATCAATTTCCGGGCAATTCCCGAACTCAGCGTTCGGTAGCGGTGATTTTCCAACGGAAGTGGCACACCATTGAGTGTCACGATGGTGTCAGATTCCGGAAAATTGTCACCTTGCACTGTCAACCGACGTCTTCCGGCATCGAAAACCACGGTTCGGATGAGCGGCAAGACACCCCGCGTTGGTACAGCATTGAGCGCCTTGACGAAATCTACCCGACCACGTGCCGCCCAGGTTTTTCCAGCATCTGGTTTATCGTCTGGGTCATCGGGAAGTTCCTGGGTTGCCGTTAAAATCAGGTAGCGAATTTCTTCCGCCGTCAGCGCAATGTTCTGCGTTTTGGCCTGTGCCACAATCAATGCCGCCAGACCTGACACATAGCCCGTAGCAATTGATGTGCCAGCACTAAACGCGTAGACCGGTGTTCCAGGACGCCCACTGCCTGATAAGGCGTCAAACGCACTCAGGACCGAAGTTGACAGCGCAAATCCAGGTGCCACGACATCAACCGCCGCTGGGCCAAATGTGCTAAATACAGCCCGTTCGGCAATGGCTGATCCATTAAACCCACGTGGCGCGCCGCGAAAGCCACTGTCGGTTGCCCCAACGGCAATCACACCCGGTAACCGGGCCGGAAATCGTGGCGAAGCCGTGTTTTCATCCCCGGCGGAAGCAATCACCAGCACACCCTGCGCCTGGGCAAATTCAATTGCCTCACGAACGGCAGCACTCACCGTCCCTCGACTTAAACTCAGGTTTAGAATCTGCGCGCCATTTTCAGCCGCGTAGCGAATGGCGGAGGCGAGCGCATCTTCCGCCACGGGACCATCATCCCGTGCAACTTTGAGTGCCATCAACTGACACCGCCAGGCAGTACCAGCAATGCCAGTGCGGTTGTTTCCGCGAGCCCCAATCACCCCCGCCACAATTGTTCCATGCGCGGTGTTTTCATCGGCCAGGCCATTTCCATCGTCATCAAGCCCATTTCCCAAATCTGGATTTGGATCCGGCGTGTTCGCTGTAAAGTCCCACCCATTGATGTCATCAATAAAGCCATTCTGGTCATCATCCACTCGATTGGCTGGAATTTCACCCACGTTTTGCCACAGGTTTTCTTTCAGGTCTGGATGCTCCAGCCAAACGCCGGAGTCAATTACGGCAATCACCACGTCAGATTGACCGGTGGTTAAACCCCAGGCCGTTTCAGTGTTCAGATTGCGGTCAGTTTCAATTCCATCAAAAACCCATCGTTGAAAGTCAGTTCGAATGTTCCCGTTGTTGGAATAAAACGGATCGTTTGGAACCAGGTCGAGGCGGTAGCCGCTCAAGCAGGGGTCAGGGTGGTCAGTACCACCTGCGTGAGCGGGTGGGGTCGGATTGGCGAAAACTCCAAGCCAAACATTGAGGCAAAAGATAGCAAACAAGCCACTACAGACTACTTGTCGAGGTAGCATAATGAAAATTCCAGTGGTATTCTCTCGCATTGCATTCAACCTTCATTCTGACGGCGTTCTCATCATATCGCTTCACCTTATTGCAACGCATTCATTTCTTCCCCCATCGCCGTTGGGAGTGATCAACCTTTGACCGATTCTGGTCCGAAATTTTGAGGAGTTTTATCTCATGCGAAATGTAGATTACTTTAACCTGGATTCGCAGTTCACCGAAGAAGAACTGATGGTTCGCTCGATGGTTCGTGGCTTTGTTCAAGAACAGGTGCTGCCAGTTATCGAGGAAGCCTATGAACAGGGTGTGTACCCAACCCAATTGATCAAAGCCATGGGCGAACTGGGCATGTATGGCGCCAACCTTCCCGAAGAATATGGGTGCGCTGGAATGAACAGCACCGCCTATGGGCTGGTGATGCAGGAACTCGAAGCCGGCGATTCCGGGGTGCGGAGCTTTGCATCAGTGCAGGGCTCGCTGGTGATGTATCCGATTTTTGCGTTTGGAACTGAAGAACAAAAACGCAAGTGGCTGCCCGAAATGGCCAAAGGCAACAAAATCGGCTGCTTCGGCCTGACCGAACCGGATTTTGGGTCCAATCCTGGCGGTATGGTAACTCGTGCCGAACGGACCAAATACGGCTGGAAGCTCAACGGCGCCAAAATGTGGATCACCAACGGCACGATTGCGGATGTCGCCGTGGTTTGGGCCAAAACCGGTGATGATAGCCGCAGCATCCGTGGCTTCCTGGTCGAAAAAGGCACGGCTGGGTTTTCAGCCCCGGAAATCAAGCGTAAGCACTCGTTGCGCGCTTCAATTACCTCGGAACTGATTTTTGAAGATTGCGAAATTCCGGAAGAAAATATTCTGCCCAAGGTCGAAGGACTACGCGGACCACTTTCGTGCCTCAATCAGGCCCGATACGGAATCGCGTGGGGCGCAGTTGGATCAGCCATGGCAACCTACAACGCCGCGCTTGAATATTCACTGTCGCGCATCCAGTTTGATCGTCCAATTGCTGGCTTCCAGCTTACGCAAAAGAAACTGGCCGACATGATCACTGAAATCACCAAAGGTCAGATGATGTCGCTCCACCTTGGCCGGCTCAAAGATCAGGGCAAAGTCACGCCGTCCCATATTTCAATGGCGAAGCGCAACAACGTCGCCATGGCGCTCGAAACCGCCCGCACCGCCCGCACCATTCTCGGCGCCAACGGCATCAGCGGCGAATATCCAGTCATGCGCCATATGAACAACCTTGAATCAGTGCTGACCTATGAGGGAACACACGACATCCACACCCTCATCATCGGCAACGAAGTCACTGGCATTCAGGCATTTAAATAAAAGTTCCCTTCCCCAACACTTGAAAGGGCACTCCCACACTGGGAGTGCCTTTTTTTGTCGGCATTACTTAGGGACCCAGAAGAAAATAAAATCCCACTGAAATCGGGTTCAGGGTTCAGGGTTCAGGGTT
>JACQXX010000112.1:68615-129422 GCA_016208495.1 Acidobacteriota bacterium
ATCGGGTTCAGGGTTCAGGGTTCAGGGTTTCGGCGATGAGTTGACTGATCCCACTCAAGATGAAGACTGGGGAACTGGCGGGTACCACTCAACGTGGAGTATCTGGCTCTGAACCCTGAACCCTGAACCCTGAACCCTGGTGGTATGATATTTCCATCCGACTCCCTTAGGTCAATGGGTAGGGTTATCAAAGCCCACCCGCTGACGCAGGCGGTACTGACTCGCTCAAAAGCTTCTGAGTCACAACTTTGCCGGATTCAATCAACGCTTCCAGGCCGTTGGTTCGATACAAAACAGTCGCTTTCCCAAGTGTGTCCGGTGTGACCGTCACAATTGGAATCTGGGGAAATTGAGCCTGTAACTGATTGATTTTGAGACTATTTTCCTGACGGTGCTCGATTCGGTTTGAAATATCAACCGCCAGTATTTGAGCTGGACGAAATGGCTCGGAAAACAGTTTATCAACCGGAAGTTTATTGGTCACGCCGCCATCAATGAGCCGGAGTTTGCGGCTTCCGGCCAGACATTCCCGAGGTGGAAAAATCCCAGGAATTGCCACGGCGCCACGGAGCGCATCATTGAGCCGGAGTTCCTGTTGCAGATTGTGACAAACGATCTCTTCGCGATGTTCGAGGTCATAGGCGACGAGTCCAATTCGTTCAACGCCATGAAACAACCGGTCACCGGGCAGATTGGAAAGTCGGTCCAGATATTCCGGGATGATACCTGCCAGACGTCGAAACCGGTGCTGAATGGGAGGCGAAAACCGCCGCAGAAATGCCCACCCGAGCAAGTGTCGCGAACTCATCCCCAACCCTAATTTCCGCATCGTCGGCACATCAAGCCCAACGGCGGCATAGTAGGTCAAAATCAACGCTCCGACACTCGTGCCCACAATCTCCGCCAGATGAAACCCTTGTTCAGAAAGGACTTCGAGCACGCCAAGATGTGCCAGTCCTCGAACTCCACCTCCACCCAGAACAACACTCAACGGCAAGTCTTTGCGAAGCACATCTTGAAGTTGAACCAGCGAACCAGAGTAGCTATTCCTCATAATTCATAATTCATAATTCATAATTCATTTACGGGTTTGGCTTCTTGGGTTTGGCAGCGGGCGGCTTGTCACCCGGCTTAACCCAACCAGTCGAAGTTGGCGGTTTTTTCTTATCGGCGCCGGTTGTGGTAGGTGGCTTCTTTTTGTCGTCACCAGCCGTCGGTTTCTTTTTGTCGTCAGTTCCAGATTTGGCCGGGTCTTTTGGCTTGGATGGCTTTGGTGGCGCTTCACTATCTCCGTCGCCCATAATTGCCTCTTTGGCTAAATCGGCGCCGGTATCAATGGCAGACTCCTCGGCCATTTTTTCAAGCTCTTTCTGGGCTTCGCGGGTTCGAGCGGCAATCATTGATTTGGTCTTTTCATCCGGAGGTGGGACTTCGCCAAATTTTTCAATCGGCTTGCCCTTCATATAAAAGCCCATAAACTTCGTCCACATAGGCAAGGCGGCACTTCCGCCGGTTTCGCCTTCGCCAAGTGATCGTTTCTCGCCCTGGTGTCCAATCCAGCAGCCACAGGCGACTGACGGGGTGTAGCCAATAAACCAGGCATCCGTATAATCGTTGACGGTGCCGGTTTTACCGCCGATTTCACGCTTGTTCAAGTCGCCCTGGGTCACCCCCTTGATCGCCGCCGCCGTCCCGGATTCAACCACACCTCGCATCAATGACACCATTTGACCGGCGACGTAGGGAGACAACACTTTAAATACCTGCTGTTTTTCATCATTGGCATAGTCATAAATGGTAATTCCATTCCGGTCAGTAACCCGGCGAATGTAGTGTGGACGCGCCCGAGTCCCTTTGTTTGGAAAAACCGAGTAGGCTGACACCATTTCAACCAGCGGGACTTCGGTGGCACCAAGCGCGGATGGGAGAAAGGGCGCCATCGGGTTGGTGATCCCAAACCGTTTGACCATTTCCGTTCCTTTGGGAATTCCAACTGATTTTAAAAGGCGAACGGCTGGAATGTTTCGAGATTTGGCTAATGCCGTGCTCAAGGGAATAGCCCCTGAAAACGTGCCGTCATAATTGCGCGGCGACCAGTTTCCCTGGGTAAACGGAGAGTCAAGCACCAGGCTCTCTGGTTTCCACCCGTTCTCAACGGCTGCGGCATACACAAAGGGTTTAAACGCAGAGCCGGTCTGGCGATTCCCCTGTGTGGCATTGTTAAATCGCGAGATTGAAAAATCGTAGCCACCAACCATGGCGGTGACTTCGCCGGTTTTGGTTTCAATGCACAGCAACGCGCCCGTTACTTTTGGAACGACCTGCAATTCAACTGATAATTCAAATGGGTCGCCTTGTGGTTCAGTTTTCGGTTTCTTTTTGGTTTCTTTCTCGCTTCCTGATTCAGTCTTTGGTTTGGCTTCTTTCTTTTCCTCTTCCTTGTCTTTGTCGGGCTGATTCATTTTCTTGATTTGAAAAACAGCTAAATCTCCGACTTTGAATACTTTCGATGGAGCTTGCCCGGCAATGGCAATTTCCTTTTCGGTGACGACGGCGTGGTAATCCCCAAACGACACCCTGGCATCGCGGCTGTTTACCTCGGTAATCAACCCATACACATACATGCCTTCGGCGAGGGTCAGGCTCCATTCCGGGTGTTTGTATTTGTTGATGTCTTTCACGCCTTGATCGAAGATGTTGTCGAGTTCACCGCGCCATTTGCTCCCGTGACGCTGAGCATACGAGTGCAATCCGGCACGAACCGCCTGGACGGCTCTGATTTGGGCTTCGGCATCAACCGTGGTAATCACCTTATAGCCCAGGGAGTGGGTTTCACGGGAACCAAACTTGTTTTCAAGTTCACGGCGGACTTCTTCAACAAAAAAGGCATACGGCCCGCTGGTGTTGGTTTCCCGCGGCGTCAGGTTGAGTTTAATCGGTTTGCTTTTGGCGGCTTCGCCTTCAGCGGCGGAAATAAAGCCTTCTTCAACCATGCCGTTGATGACCAGGTTGCGGCGATTCAATGATTTTTCCGGATTGAGGGCGGGTGAATAATTTGACGGCGCTTTAGGAATGGCGGCAAGGGTGGCGCATTCTTCAATGGTTAAATCTTTGGCTGACTTTCCGAAATAATACTGGGCGCCAGCTTCAACCCCGTAGGCCCCGCCCCCAAGGTTGATCTGATTGGCATAGAGTTCAAAAATTTGGTGCTTGCTGAATTCCCGTTCGATTTGCAACGACAAAATGGCTTCTTTGATTTTGCGGGTGTAGGTGCGTTCATCGGTTAAAAACAGCATTTTGGAAAGCTGCTGGGTCAAGGTTGAACCGCCCTCCACTGTCCGACCAGCCAGTGTGTTTTTGACCAGTGCTCGGGCAATTCCAATCGGGTCAACGCCAAGGTGCTTTTCAAACCGGGCGTCTTCGATGGCTAAGATGGCATGCCGCATATGTGGTGGGATCTCGTCATAGCTGAGTGGAATTCGCCGTTCCAGGGCGAATTCGCCAATGACCGATTTCCCATCTGAAGCATACACCTGGGTAATTCCCCACGGCTGGTAGCTCGCCAGCTCGGCAACTCCCCAATCCTGGCCAGCCAGACTGCTTTGATATGCCACCGCCAGTCCTGTCAGGCTACCAGCCAGCGCGGAGAGCAACAATACGGCTAAAAAAGTAGACTTCCGAAAAAACCGCTGCACGACCGCAGGCTTATTCTTTCGGGAATTATCTAATTCAGATCGAGAAAAAACACTGTTTACAGGCATGAAAGCACCTCACTCTGACTGCATGACGAATGAATAATGTGGTTAGTGGTTAGTGGTTAGTGGTTAGGGAGCGTTAAAAAATAAGTTCCTGGGGCGCGTTCTGCCACGTCCAGGTTTTGGTCTTGCACCGCGAAGCGTTGCCGTTCGGATAGGGAGGTCGGTTGGCCGCTTTGGGCCTACCACCGGATCCAAAGGCCACCCCTTGGTGCTCCCCCACTTCGCCCGCGCCCCGCAGGGGGCGCGGGCGAAGTGGGGGAGCACTGGAGAGGACGAACCTGTTCCCGGTGGTAGCTCACAAAGCTTCGCAACCACCGGCTATCCGAACTGCAGCCCTCCGGGATGCTCAATCCAAATGCCTGATTCCCAAACGAAAACGGGAAATTGATTTTTTACAATCCCTTAGTACTACAGCGAGGTTTCGGTTTTAACCTGCGAAGCGGGTGATGGCTCGTAGCCCAGGGTGGAGTCTTCGAAACCCTGGGTTGACGGCCATTCCCAATTTCTCCCGCCCCACCGGCAACCGCCTATGGCGGTTGCCGGTGGGGCGGGAGGGAGGTCGGGCCGTTGGTCCCAGGTTGCACCCTGGGCTAGCGTGCCTGCTGCCCAGTTCCTGGGCTCAACACTCGGTTTTTTATTAAAACCTCGCTGTAGTACTAATCACTAATCACTAATCACTAAATGGTTCTTCATTCTTAACTGGATCTGTCGGTTTACCACACTGCCTTAGGGTCTGTGAAGCAATTTGCGAAAATTGCCTGCCTGAGTGCGGAGGCTGCTTTTGACAAATTCGAGGAACTTAGTGTAAATGATTATATCGAATAATCTTTTTGTCTTTCATTCGGAGGTGTTTTAAAAGCCAATATGCCAATCTATGAGTACGTCTGTGAAAAGTGTCATGAGCACGTTGAAGTCATTCAGAAGATTTCAGACTCTCCGCTAACAACCTGTCCGAAGTGCGACTCTGACACACTTCATAAGAAAATCTCACAATCCAGTTTCGCATTTAAGGGGTCAGGTTGGTATGTGAGCGACTACGCTGGAAAATCCACTTCACCAGCAAGCAGCAAGAACTCCTCAGATGAGGTGACTTCGTCTGAAAAACCAAAAACCGAACCTGCAACCAGTTCGACGACCAGCGGGGACGACACATCATCCCCATCAACCACAGCAGCAGCGTGATCAAATTTCGCCACCCAGGTTGTTTCGAAGGCAACACTCTCAAGCGTGTTGCCTTTCTGCTTTATGGGTGATTCATTCCCGATTGTCGCCAAAAGCACGGGCTCCTGGTTGCCACGATAGGCGCCCTGTGGAATTATTGCCGGTTCAAATTTTGATCTTGAATTTTGTGTGAGGAATAAAACCGTGATGAAGAAGAGTCTGCTTTTCCTGATGCTTGGCCTGGTACTGGTCTTCCCCGTGCTGACCGGATGTAATCCCAAATCCAATCAGGCTGTGGCGGTCCTGGAGACGGAATATGGAAAAATCGTCTTTGAATTTTACCCCGAAGTGGCACCGCAACACGTCAAACAGTTTCAGGAGTTGATCAAACAGGGGTTTTATAACGGGATCGCTTTTCACCGGGTCGAAGCCAATAGTTTAATTCAAGGCGGGGACCCCAACACAATCCGCGGCCCTGAAAATACCTGGGGACTGGGCCGTCCTGACCTGAAAACCATTCCGGCTGAATTCAGCAAGAAAAATCACATCCGGGGAACGGTTTCCGCCGCCCGCAAAGGCAATGATAACAACAGCGCCACAACGCAATTTTTTATTTGCTGCCGTCCGCATCCAGAATGGGATAACCAGTATTCCATTTTTGGACAGGTCATTTCCGGAATGAACGTGGTGGACATCATTTCTCAGTCGCCTGTCACCGAAGGCACCACCCGCCCCCAAACCAAAACCATTATTACCAGAGCCTATCTGGATCTGCGCAGCAATTATCCGGCAACCCCTGGCCTGTAGAAATGAAGAATGAAGAATGAGGAAAGTGGTTAGTGGTTAGTGGTTAGTGGTTGGTCCTTGGTTTTTCGCTCTTGGTTCTTGGTTCTTCTTTGAAAGTATTGATTCCTAAGTACAAGTCCCCATAAATGGGGGATGGAATTTCGGTGATTCCGAATTGGCTTTCGCCCGGATGGGCGCCGGACAATAGCCGGTGGTTTGCCGCTTTGGGCACACCACCGGAGCTCCGGTCCGCAGTGGTTTGCGCCCGGATGGGCGCTGGAAGCTGGTTCGGGTCCCGGTTTTCGTGGAAGTTTCGACTGCTGGCTCACGACTCCTGTTCCAGCGCCCATCCGGGCGCGAACCCGTGATGGCGACTCTGTCCGGTGGCCGCGTGTCCAAAGCGACACTTGCCACCGGCGATTGTCCGGCGCCCATCCGGGCGAAAACCAATGGTTCTGCCAGCGAGTGGTCGAATTTCATCCCCCTTTTATGGGGACTTGTACTAACCACTAACCACTAACCATTAACCACTAAATGGTTTCTTCATTCTCAATTCTTCATTCCGCTGGGTTGCCAGAGCTGACGTGACCGAAGCAGGAACAACATCCGGCTATAGCGGGTGAGTTGGGCTTGATTATCAGCCAGCACCACAGACTCAGAGGCGACCTTTCCAACGCCAATCCGCTTCAAGGGCAACCGTTCAGTACTTTTTTCAAGCGGCCAAACCGGTTCCATCAAACGGGTTATCTCGCGAAATGACCGATCCATGGTGGCTTGAGTCGCTTTTTCAGTCAGTATGGCGCACAACTCCCGAAAATTTTCAGCGACCAGCAGCCGCTTTCGATTCCCCAAACAGGAATAATCAAACGAATCAGACCGGATTCGGAAATGCTGCCGGAGGGTCTCACCAAAAAAATCAATCGTGAGTTCTTCGGTCATATTCTCTGAAACATCTTTAATTTCCCGTCCCCGACCATACATGCTATTGGCTTCAACAACCTGTGTTTGTTTGAACCGAAGCGAGCCAAACACCAATAGCGTCAGGCCCTGCCAGGGTATTTTCGCCAATAAATTCTGGTCGGCGCCCCAGATATCAAGGGTTTCAGATTGCCAGGCAACCTGCCGAACGCGTTGTGGAAATTGTTTCAGTTGGAGGTCTTCATCACGGATAATTGCCGTTCGGACCCCAGCCCCAAGCAGCCGATGACGGGTCAGAGTGGCATCAGATTCATCTTGGAGCCGCACAATTGGCAACGGGGTTTTGGCCTGCAGGTACAAATCAATCAATTCGGCGGACAACCGGGTCACGATTTCGATCTCATGCCGTGTATGCTGGTCAATCAGGCTTTCATCAGGAAAGAAAATCAGATTCACCCCAAGTTCAGTTTCTTCCATAGGTCGCACAATCGGCAGCTTTTGGAACTCAGCACCTTCAATAACCGGAAGTTGTCCGCCACAGTAAATACATAACAGCCGCTGGGAATTGTTATTTCGATTACAGAGCGGACAGGCCACAAAGGTTACTTCGACCACGGGAGATACCTCGCTTTTTGATTTTTCGCAGGGTTGAACTGTTGATGGTTGGGCCTGGGACTGAGCCTATGAGCGCCAATCTGGACAAGGGGACAAGGAGACAAAGAGACAAGGAGTTGGGGAAACAAGGAGACAAACACTCATGGTTTCAGTTCACACTTCTGATTAGAGATGAGTTCGGGTCACACAAACTGGTTTGATGTCCCCTTGTCCCCTTGTCCCATTGTCCCCTTGTCTCAAACAGGCTCAATTTTCCTTATCCTGGCGCTTACGGCCCTGCTTCTTCAGCCTACTTACGGCATGGTGAATGAGAGGAAATTTACCACAGCCCGGCGTTCTCCAGGGAGTGCACGCTTAACGACGACGACGACATCGTCATTTGGACCCAGCTTTTTCACCGTTTCCTGGAAATCCTGTTCGGTCGTTATCGGCTTACGGTTGATCGCAATGATCAAATCCCGCTCGCGGATTTTTGCATCAGCGGCGACACTTGACGGTTCGACATCGGTCACCACCACACCTGGATCAGATTCGTTCAGAATTCCAGCCAGTCCCATTTGCTGAACCTTCAACCGGGTCAGCGTTCCAACCCGCAACCCAAATTCACGCGGGACCGGGCGCTCAATCGAACGGCTATAGTTGCGCCGCAGCAACGGAGGCACTGATGGAAATTTGGTTGAGGGCATCACCCGTTCATCCACCCGTAGCCGGGCCGTTTGACTGCGTCCATCGCGATAAAACTCAATTTTGACGTCACTCCCAACCGGGGTTGAGGCCACCCAGCGGACCAGATCCCGATCATCACGCACAGTGTGACTGTCAAAGGAAACAATGACGTCACCGCTTTTTAAACCTGAACGGGCCGCGGGCCCATCTACTTCAACATACTGGACCAGTGCTCCTTGCCCACGCGGGATGCTATAGACCTGAGCAAACTGAGGTGAAACCTGATCCAGAAAAACACCCAAATACCCACGTACAACCTGACCTGTGGTGATAAGTTGACGATAGACATCTTTGACTGTTACCGAGGGAATGGCAAAACTAATCCCATTAAATCGGCCATCCTGAGTGGCAATCTGGGTATTGATGCCGATCACTTCCCCATCCAGATTCAGCAATGGACCACCTGAATTTCCAGGATTGATGGCGGCATCGGTTTGGATAAACTGTTGTAAATTGCGCCGTTTATCGGTCACTCGCTCTTTGGCGCTGATGATTCCAGCCGTAACGGTTTGATCCAGGCCAAAGGGACTCCCAATCGCCACCACCCATTCACCAACTTTCAACGCATCAGAATCACCAAATTTGACGGGTTGCAGCGGAGTTCGGGATGAAATTTTGACCACCGCGATATCGGTCTCATCATCCACGGCAATGAGACGGGCGGGAACTTCAACACCATTAAACAATTTGACATTAATCCGTGTTGCATCGCGGACAACATGATAATTCGTCAGGATGTAGCCATCTTTATCAACAATGAACCCAGAACCAGTGCCACGGCCAACCAGATCGCCTTCAGGATTATCCACCGTTGTGATATGCACCACCGAAGGCTCTACGTTTTCAGCCACCCTGGCAAATGATAAGGACAAGGAAACAGCCGTTTGATCAGGAGACCAGCCCCGTGCCCAAACCTGACTCAATGACCGACCTTCAGGTAGACCAAGAACGGCCATCACCAGCATTCCCAGAACAATTCCGACCACAAGGCTCAGGGAGAAAACAGCAACCAGAATCCAACGCGGCAGCACACTGGACTTCCGCAGGTTAACAGCTTGATTCGGCATGGTTGGACTTTCCTTTTTCAGAGTAGTGCAGTTATATTTTCCGGGAAGTTGGGCCAACCCGCAATAGTGCTTGCTCTTCTTGGCCTCATCCCCAACCTTCACCATCACATTTGGCCCGGCGCTGTGCCACCCACCAGCGGTGGATGGCGGATTATTTCGTTTGAAAGGCATGTCTTCAATGCAGGTTCACTGGATCAACCGACTCAGACACACCTCCGCAGAGCGAAAAAATAACCGTTCACAATGGGTCATTCTGGGAATCGGAATCCTGACAGCCCTGCTTTTGGCTCAGACCGCCTGCACACCTCCCCCTCCCTCTTCACCAACCACGGCACATTCAGTTCCGAAAAAAGGCCCGCTCACTGATGGGAAATTCCGGGTTGGGTTTATTTCAACCCAAACACCGACAACAGTTGATGTGTGGAATGATCAAGGAAATCAGGCTCTGGCTCTGATGGAAAAGGAATTTGGGGCCATCATCCTGAAACGAGATGGGGTCCTCACCCCAAAAGAACGTGAACGGGCGTTTACCGCCCTGGCCGAAGAAGGCTGCAATGTCATCATTGGGCACGGTCGGGAATTTATGGCCGAGGCGTTGCTGATCGCCGGCTCATATCCCAATACCCTGTTTGTCGTCACAAATGGCGACCAGGAATCAAGCAATGTCACCAGTTTGGTTTTTGAACTGGGCCAGGCATCATACCTGGCCGGAGCAATTGCAGCCAAAGTTTCAAAAACCGGCCACGTTGGAGCCATTGGCCGCAAAGGTGACCCGGAATCCCGGAAAATCCTGAGTGCCTTTCGTAATGGCGCGCTCAAGGCCAATCCGGACATTCATTTTTCGCTTGCCTATCTGGATGATCCAACCGATATCGCCAAAGCCCGCGAAGCTACCATAGCCCTCATTGACCGGGGTTCCGACCTGGTCGCCCACGATTGCGGGGCTGCGGCAACCGGCGTGTTTGAAGCCGTCAAAGAACGAAACGTACTGGTTTTTGGCGCCTGGGTTGATCAAATCAAGTCAGCACCCGACCAGGTCTTGATGAGCTATGTCGCCAACGTGCCAGCGGCACTGGCGGATCTGGTCTGGCAAATGAAGGAGGGCAAGAAAAAGGGCGGGATTGTTCGCCTGGGGATTAAAGAGAACGTGGTCGGGTTTGTGGTGAATGAAAAACTCAAAGCTGGTCGGATCAATCCGGAAATTGAAGGTGAATTAAATTTCCTGATGCACGACATCATGACTGCCGAAATCAATGTGTATCAAAGTGAAAGCGAGAGTACGGAGCCAAAAATTGAATTCTTTGATGGAGACGGCCCCACGACAGGTCCACCATCTTCCTCCAAACCCAAAAAATAGCCTTACTCAATCGTCAGGAGTCAGTACGTTCCGTTCCTTCAAAAGCAAAAAAGCTCCGGCCAAACCTGCCGGAGCTTTTTCTATGAGTGGCGTCTCGTACGGGATTCGAACCCGTGTTACCGCCGTGAAAGGGCGGTGTCCTAGGCCCCTAGACGAACGAGACATAGGGGACTTGAGCCAGTGAAGTTGAAGCCCTTTGGCTCAAGGGCGCGGATACTACACGAGGGAACTTGAGGCGTCAATCACTTTTTTCGGGTTTTTGACGGAACTTTCCAAAAAGTGGGCCTTGATTACCGCGAGAGTGCTCGCCTGACATCACGGGCACTGACATATCCAACCACATACCCATCACCATCCAGAATCGCGGCATGTCCAATCTGGTTGGTTAAAACCAGGTGTTCTAAGTCGGCGAGCGGTGACTGGTGATCAATAAACAAAGCCTGATGAACCGGTTCCATTACATCCCGAACCAGGGTGGTTGCCCAGGCTTCAGGTGGAATGCTCTGTAATCGGCTCGCCTGGAAAATACCGTGCAACCGGCGCTGACTGATGACCGGAAACGTGGCAAATGGATGCTGGGGCTGTATCCGGGCCATAAAATCAGCCAGTGACGTGGCAGGGGTCACTGAAACCGGAGGCCCGGTAACAGCATCCTGCGCAGTGGGTCCGCGTTTGACTGACTGTCTTGGAGTTGGAGTCACAGATGGTGCTGGTGATTGAGGCAGTGATTTCAGGGTTAACACCCGCATAAAAGCACCTGTCACCACAAGCGAAAGTCCCAAATTCCATCGCAGGAAAAATAAAATGCCGCCAGCCACGATGAGCACATTGGCAATCCATAAACTGAATTGCATGACCTGATGTGTTGCTTGATGAAAGCTCCCATTCCTCCACCACAATCCAGCCCGCAAAATACGCCCGCCATCCAGAGGAAATCCAGGAATCAAATTGAATCCGGCTAAAATCACATTCAGCCAGCCCAGGTAGTGGGAAACCTGAGTCGCAACCGCACGATAGGCAACCTGTTGCAACAACCATTCAGCCCCTAAAAACAGAATTCCAAGTAACAAACTGGCTGCCGGGCCCGCTGCGGCAATGCGAAACTCAGCTCCGGGGCTCCCTGGCTCGCCGGTCAAATGCGCCAGCCCCCCAAAGACATAGAGGGTAATGTTGTGAATGCCAACACCTTCAGCCCGCGCCACCAGTGAATGCGCCAGCTCATGAATTAAAATTGACAGGAAAAATAAAAGTGCGGTGAGGACGCCAAATCCAAGGTAGGTTATCACTGAAAGCCCAGGTACTAATCCCGGCAGATACACCCACCCAATCAACCATAAGTAAATCAGAAAGATGGCATACCAGCTTGGGTCAAGCAGCACTGGAATCCCAAATGGGCGGCTAATTTCAGTTGGACGCAAGCGTGAAAGCATTGAAAAACCATGACTGAAGAATTTCGGGCTGAAAAAACCAGGGCTGAGGGCTTGGAACTGAAGACGTCGGGCTGAAGACGTCGGGCTGAGAAAACCAGGGCTAAGGACTGAGGGCTGAAGAAAGTGGCTGAAGAATTGGTTTTATTTCATCCCTCATCCTTCATCCCTCATCCCTTCAATTGCTCCGAGCTTGCGAGTCTTCAGCCCCGAGCCCTGAGCCCTGGTTTTCAGCCCTCAGCCCTCAGCCCAATGTCTTCCGCCTATTCATATGACAGTGCTTTCACCGGGTCGAGGCGAACAGCGCGCCAGGCAGGGTAGAGGGCGCCAATTGCCCCACCCGCCAGTGCAATGACAAAGGTAATCAGAATCCAATGGGGTTCAAATTCAATATTTTTGATTGATGTGGCGTGGGTGATACCAAACCGGGCACTCAAGGCCAGAACATATCCGAGCAAAGCGCCTGCCGCGCTAATCACCAGGGCTTCTTGCTCAATGACGCGCAAAATAAAACTATTCGGTGCACCGAGGGACTTTAAGATGCCAATCTCCCGAGTTCGTTCTGAAACCGTGGTGTACATGGCCAGCAAAGTTACCAAAATGCTGATTCCCATGGCCACGCCAACCACGACATTGAGAAAGGTATCAAGCGCTGGTAGCCCCCGGGCATAAAAATTCGGCAGGTCCCGAGTCAAAATAACCTGGTCGGCGACTTCTGTGCCACCTTTATCGTTGAGGACGCGGGCATCTGAGTTTCTCTGAATTTGAATTGCCACCGCATCCTGAACCGCAGGTGACTCGCATTTCACCAGCAACATCGAGCACAGGTTCTGAGCCGCCAGTCGTTCCTGCATCGTTGACAGACGCATCTTGATTCGGGCACCGCTTTCCGGCCCGTACACCCCGGAAATCTTCATCATGCGGCCCATAACCTCGATTTCCTGACCGGTTTTCACCTTGCGCTCTTTGACCAGGTGATCATCAATGATGACTTCCTCATCGGTTTGAGGTGCCGCTCCCTCAAGGAGCCGGATGCCGCTGATTTGTGAGTATTCTTCAAAATTGATGGCTTCAATCGCCCGAAACCCCAGGCCAGAATCCGATGCCTGAACATATTGAATAATCGGGGAAACAATTTTTACCCCGGCAATCTTTTTGATTTCTTCAGCCCGGGCAATGGGCAGCGAAGGCTGGTTGGTCGGAATGCCAGCCGTCATTGTGCCGCTTGACCGAACCTGGATTTCAGCCCCGACTTTGGCTTCGCGGGTGCTTCGCTCGTGGAGCACCCCGCGAGCTAATCCGACGGTTAATAAAATCAACACCGTGCTGACGGCAACCCCAAGGGCCGTTGCCAAAGAACGCGTTGGGCGGTGCTGAACGTTGGCCCAGATTAAATTATCCATGACGTACTGGTACTCTCAATTGACCCGCTCTGAGACAAAGTGGGTCTGGTTTTCAACTTTCTTTAAAATCTTTGGATGTAGGGAGAAAAGGGGTCAATGTACACTCAGAGCACTCTTTGAGCAATCATAAGTTGACAGCCAACGGCATGTTGTTGCTCAAAGATCTTGCAAGCACACGGTGAATCGTTCAAAGTAAGGCAGCATTAATTTCATTTACCAAATAAGATCATAATTATTATCGAGGTTGTCTGGCTCGTTTCATCCCCCTGAAACTTCTTCCGACTCAACTTGTCTTGCATCCACCGTCCAAGCCAAGCCTGATGTTATCCATGCACTGATCGTGCGTGGCGTCTTTTCTTTTTTTTTCGAGGCGGAGGTTTATTGAACAGACCACCTGTAGTTACAGAGGACTCGCACTTGTGAAGGGCTTTTTGAAAACTCCACCGAACTATGATGTGCTGCTGATCCGCGCTGTGTTTGTCGTGATTTTTGTAGCCACCGCATGGTTTCTCCGTCCTTTTTCCGGGAATGCACCGCTCTCCGCTGTCATTGCCTTGTCATCATCCCTCGTCATCATCTTCTTTGAGTTTCGAATCCGTCGCGCTTCATTCAAAGCACTGGTTGGTGGAACCCTGGGAATCATCCTTGGTTTTCTATGTGCCACACTCGTTGGCTCAATGCTGTCCATTCAAGATGGAATAGGAAGCCAGTCGCCAGCGCTGAGATCGTTTGTGACGCTGGCGGTGGTCTTTAGCTTCGGGTATATCGGATTGCTGATTGGGGCGACCAAATTTGATTTTCGCGATTTGATCTCACTGGGTGGTGTGCTGCAAACCGGAAACCGGATTCAGCACCTCATTCTCGACACCAGTGTCATTATTGATGGACGGGTGGCGGATATTGCCGAAACCGGCTTTCTGGCTGGTCGCCTGGTAATTCCGCAATTTGTGCTCCGCGAGCTTCAGCAAGTTGCCGACAGTGCCGATTCAGCCAAGCGAAATCGCGGACGGCGCGGACTCGACATTCTGCAACGCGTTCAGAAAAACCCCAACCTGGACATTACCATCACCGATGTTGACTTTCCTGACATTCGCGAGGTTGATCTCAAACTGATCGAGCTGGCGAAACAACTTGATGGAAAGATTGTCACCAATGACTTTAACCTGAATAAAGTCTCTCAATTGCGTGGCGTTCCCGTGCTCAACATCAATGAACTGGCCAATGCGCTGCGCCCGGTGGTGCTCCCTGGGGAGATTATGCGGGTGTTTATTCTGAAAGAAGGCAAAGAGTACAACCAGGGCGTGGCGTATCTCGATGACGGCACGATGGTTGTGGTTGACAATGCCCGCCGGAACATTGGCAAAACGATTGATGTCAATGTCACCAGTGTGCTGCAAACCACGGCTGGAAAGATGATTTTCGGACGGTTTAACGACGAAAGCAGCATTCGACCTGAAGCCTCAATCCCTCCTCGGGATCCACGTGAAGCCCGAATGGACCGTACCGAACGCTCTGAACGCCCGGAACGACTCAACGCTCCACGGCCAATCACACCAACTCCCTCGCCGAAAGCGTGAAGAATGACCAAATGACAAGGTGACCTTTTGACAAGGTGATTCATTCACTATTCATAAGGATTTTGTCACCTTGTCACCTTGTCATTTGGTCACCTTGTCAAAAAGTCACCCTCTCATTCCATCACCATGAACATCGCACTTGTCCCAGCAGGCGGGTCCGGCTCACGGTTCGGAGCCGCCAAAGCCAAGCAGTTTCTTGAACTTGCTGGGGTTCCGATCATTATTCGCACCCTGCGGCACCTCTGTGCCTGCCCTGACATTTCAGCGGTGATTGTTGCGTTGCCGGAAAGTGATCAATTGCAATTTCAAGAACTCCTGACTGAATTCCCACTTCCAAAGCCCTGTCAGTCAGTGATTGGCGGACGCGAACGACAGGATTCGGTGTTTGCGGCGCTTCAAGCTGCTCCAGTTGAAACACAATATTTCGTCGTTCATGATGCCGTTCGACCTTTCATTTCAGCCCACCTTATTTCCACAACTCTGGTTGCTGCCAGAGAAGACAGAGCTGCCATCGTTGGCCATCCAGTCACTGACACAATTAAACTGGTTGAAAATGGGGTAGCGATTTCCACCCCTCCCAGAAATACCCTGTTTGCCGTCCAAACTCCTCAAACATTTGAAGCTGCGCTGCTTCGTCAGGCACACGACCAGGCGAGTCGCGAAGGCTGGCGCGCCACTGATGATGCAATGCTGGTTGAACACCTGGGAGTGCCGGTGCGCATTGTGCCAGGACCGCTGGATAACCTGAAAATTACCCATCCACGGGATTTGGAACTGGCGGAATTTGTGCTGAAACAACAGGAACGAATGAAGAATGAAGAATGACTCAAATTTTGCCCAAAATAACACGACCTTGCCCAAAGACCGCTGCCGACCAGGGCGGGACATGCCGCGTAAGCGGGAAGCGGTCAGGTCCTGAGAGTGGAATCGAACTTCACCGAAATTGAGCCTTCGCGGTGACGAAACTGACTTCCACCCTGTTTTTTTATGTCCTTTATGTCCTTTATGTCCTTTGGCTCGGGCTCAATCAATCGAATTGGTGACGAAAACTGAGGAAGAGGTCAGTATTTTGGGCAAAATTTAGGGAATGAAGAATTGAGAATGAAGAATGAAGAAACGTCGCTTCTCAGATGGTTTTGACGACTCGCTACTTGCTACTCGCTACTCGCTTTCCTCCGCTACTCGCTTTTCGGGTTGCTCCCCTTCCACTCCACATTTACCCAGTCCACAATTCCTGTGATAGTGCAATCCGTTGGAACGGTGTTTGGTTCAAACGGAAAAGAAGCCTCCTTGCCACGACACCAGATGACAATTTCACCCGCACCGGCACCAACCGAGTCAATCGCGATCATGGGTTTGCCTTGTGGGCGATGCTGACCATCAATCGGCTGAATAACCATCAGCTTTGTCCCCTGTAATTCAGGGTTTTTTATGGTGCAGACAATATTTCCCAACACTTTGGCAAGGCGCATGGCAATGGAAATGGTGCAGGATGAAAAGGTCGTCAGTGGTTAGTGGTTAGTGGTTAGTGGTTAGTGGCCGAGTGTTGGGATTTCAAAGTGTCTATCAAGTGGATCTGGTTCTATTTGAGTTAGTTAGGAACAATTCTTTTCAGGAATTCCAGGGATTCAACCATCCGGATTTTGTCTACTGACTTATCATCTACTGACTACTGACTACTGACTACTGACTACTGACTCACTACAAATTGACCGTGAATTGTTGGGGTGAAATTTCAAACGCGAACCCGTTGATGTCTTCGGTGCGCAAATAGAACTTCGTGTAATGCTTGGTCCCCATATGTGATGACAGGTGTTCAATTTCCACATTATCAAGTTCAAGTACGTCATTTTCAGCACGGGTTTTGATCATGTTCTCAATGCGTGAATCGTTGGTCGCGATATTGTCGTCCCGTTTGACACGTCCGTGAACGACACCAAACGAAGTGTACAACACCAGATTGGTGTACATCTTTGTCCGGTCACTTTCCAGAGACAACCGAATGGCTTTAAACAAAGCTTCGCACATTGGCGAACGTAAACTTGGGCGGGCATAATCACTACTCATCAAACACCTCCAAATTTCAACCAAGTGATTGCATGTCAAAAGCAAAACTATGGATTTCTTCAATGCGGACATACAGCTTGTTATAACGGGCTGTCGGCATATGACTTGAAAAATGTTCAACTTCAGCATCATCCAGTTCGAGCACATCTGTTTCAATGCGCAACCGGCTGACACTTTCCAGGCGGGCATCATGGGCCACAGACAGGTTATCGGTGACGGTTCGGCCAACCCGCCCACGAACGATCCCGTACGAGGTATACAGTACCAGATTGCTAAATTGCCGGGTGAGATCGGCATCGAGTGATGAGCGAATTGCAGTGAACAGCGTATCGCTCATTCGAAATTTCGTGGGTGTGTTTTGAGCCATAGTTTTTAGCGAAATAGCGAGGAGTGAGGAGCGATCTGAAAAGCGAGTGGCAAGTAGTCAAAACGACCTGTAAACAGGCAGTTTCTTCATTCTTCATTCTCAATTCTTCATTCTCAATTCGTTCACTGGCTTATCCCAAATTTTTAACGGCGATGAGGACGGATTCGAGTGCGCGGGACAACGGTTTTTTGTCTTCGAAATAGACGCTTTGGGGTACATCTGAGCTTAGCTGGTTGCCAAGTTGTTTGACGATTTCAACCGCCTCGCTCAGTGATTGCTGGGCTTCTTTGGTTTGGCCAAGGAAAAACTGACATCGGCCCTGGACAAAGAGCGCCCGCCAGCGCCAGGGGAGCGCCCTGAAATCAGCCGTGGTTGTCAACACGCTCTGAATTGTCTCCATGGCATCGGATGGCCGGCTTTGCGAAAGGTAAATTTCAGCAATTCCAAGCAACACATCACATTCCAGGATCCGGTCGCTGATATTGGAAATGAGCCTCGCGGCTTGCTGAAAATAATCCAGCGCCGGTTCGTGTTCGTGGCGACTCTGATGCGTTCGGCCAAGGTAGAACAGTGCGGTTGCCTCAAGCTGTTTGCTTCCAATTTGCCGCGAGAGAGTGAGCGCCTGCTGGTTGAGTTCCAGGGATTTGCTGAAATCTCCCAAAACCCGCTGGCATTCAGCCAAATTGGCCAGTTCGATGGCTTCTCCGCGAGGACGATTGAGTTCAGCCGCCGCTTTGAGTGATTCCTGAAATAATTCGTGGGCGCGGTCTGGGCGATTTTGAGCCAGATAGGCAACTCCCAGAATGTTGAGGGAAATAGAATATCCCAGTCGGTCATTCATCTGTTGGGCAATCTCGCTGGCTGATTGGGCACTCTCAACCGCCCGCCGATATTGACCTTGCTTGATCAACACATAGGCCAGTTCGCGCAACGCCATGCTTTCGCCCATGCGGTCTTTAATCGAACGAGACAGCGCCAGGCTCTTTTCCTGGGATTCGGCTGATCTGGCCAGTTGTCCCAATCGGTCATAGACCATGCCAATCGTGCACAACGTTCGTGATTCGGCTTTGGTGTCGCCTCCGCGTCGGAGGATCTCCAGGGCCTGGCGGCAATAGAGCAACGACAGAGCATATTCGCTCCGGGCCTCGCACAATTCGCCGAGCGCGCCTAACGTCCGCCCACGCAACAACTCATCGTTTAAATGCCGGGTCAGCGCCAGAGCAAGCTGTAGTTTCTTTTCGGCGTCCTCAAGCTGGCCAAAACTAATGAGCAAATGTCCATAGTTTAAGTTGAGATCAACCAGTTGCTTGAGTTGCGTGGGTGAGACCTTTTCAAACGAAGCTCCTTCTTCGCCGCCGACTTCGGGGACCAGGTTGAGCTTGCGTTCGGCTTCTTCGGCCCAGCTAAAAAATCGCCGGGCATCATCCACCGCCCAGGCTCGCCACGCCTGGATTCCAGCCGCAACGGCATACTGCAGGGTTTGTTGATATTCGCCTCCGTTGTAGAAATGGTAGGCGAGTTGCGCCAGGACACGCCCCGTCTGGCCAGAGGTGCTGTATTGCTGCTCCAACGCCTGACCGACCTGGGTATGCAACGACCGTCGTCGTCGCCGATTGAGCCGGGCATACAACACTTTCTGAACCGTTCCGTGATAGAACCGATAGGCATCATCATCGCGGTCTTCAATCTCGCTAATGACTTGCTGGGCCAGTCCGGCTTCAATCGCATCGAGCAATTCGCGTTCGCTTCGGTTGGTTACCAGTTGGAGGAGATCAAAGGTAAATTCCTG
The DNA here is from genome assembly GCA_016208495.1 of Acidobacteriota bacterium. Classification (NCBI taxonomy): domain Bacteria; kingdom Pseudomonadati; phylum Acidobacteriota; species Acidobacteriota bacterium. The sequence continues at coordinate 87,634 of JACQXX010000112.1, forward strand.
ACCAATCGCCGATGCCTGAGCAAAAATATCAAGCGCTTCGCCACTGACCCGACTTAATCCAGCTTCAACCACATCCACCACGGATTGCGGCAACACGATGTCGTCGAGTTCACCGCATTCCCAGCCATCGTTACGGCGTACAATCCGGCCTTCCTGGACCAGATACCGCACGATTTCACACAGGAAATATGGATTTCCCTTGGTTTCCACATAGAGATGTGAAATTGCCAGCGGTGAAATGCGAAGGTTGGTAAAAATTGACCGCAGCAGCGATAAAGTGTCATCCTGGGAAAGTGGCTCCAGGGTCAGGATTTCGCACCCAACCGATTGATTGAGGGTTCGAATCCAGTTCCGCAACGGATGGCGGTCCGTTACCCCTTCGGACCGGGCGGCGCCAATGATCATCAGGCGTTGACCGGTGGCCGCTCGCGCCAGATAGGCCAGCAACTCAAAACTCAATTCATCTGACCAGTGCAGGTCGTCCAGGAACAACACCACCGGTTTTTGTTGGGCGAGAATGAGAAACAGATTGGTCAGGTATTCAAAGGTCAAATACTTCTCGTGGGCGTTTTCCACCTGCACCAGATCGCAGAAGTACATAAAGCCTTCGTCGCTGCCAAAATCCTGAAAAACCCGGTCCGTCAGTGTGCCAAACACCGCCTCGGCCTGCTGGCTATTCTCAGCCTCAAGCAGCACCTGAATTGGCCCGCGCAGGCTGTCATAAAATGTTTTGTACGGGGCCCCCTGGCCGGCTTCAAAGAAAGCGCCCGACAAAAATGTCACTTCCTTGCCCGCCATTCGCCGACGAAATTCCTTGGTGAGTCGAGTTTTTCCAAGCCCAGTCGGGCCTTGAATCAAAACCGGCTTGGTTCGACCACGCATGGTTCGGTCAAAAGCCTCACTGAGCTGCCGAAGCTCCCGAGTCCGCCCGACAAAGGCATTAAAATTCAAGCGTGCGGTGGACTGCTCGGCACCTTCTTCACCCAGGCGGTAGACGCCTCCGTGATGGGATTGTTTGGCTTGAGTCAGCGCCCGACTGGCCGCGTCGAGTAAATCCTGAGGCGAGGTGCCGTCTTCGGGCGACGCCACCACCGCAATGGTCACTTTTAAGGGAATCCCTTCGCTCACCTCTGACTTGAGAAAGGCATGACGGGCGATTTCCTGCTGCAGTGCTTGAGCCAGACCAAGCGTTTCTTCAATGGCCTGGTCAGCCACCAAAATCAAAAATTCATCACTGCCGGCCCGACTGACAATTCCCTGATCGCCAATCTGATCGCGGAGCCAGCTTGCCAGTTCTCGAAGCAGCAAATCTCCGGCTCGATATCCATAGGAATTGTTAATCTGTCCAAACTGGTCAATCCCCAGCATCAACACAGTCACTTTTTTGGATTCCACCAGCGTTTCATCAATTCGCTGTGACAGATAGGTCGTGTTGTAAATACCGGTCAGACTGTCGAAATGAAGCGAGGTGGTTCGGCGGAAACCAGTTGGTCGGCGCACAAAGCCGGAATCAGAGGTCCCCCCAGGGGCCCGCAAATACCCGGTGAGCCCACGCCGCACGGGACGTGGTGGAGTATCCCGAACCTCGGTTTCAAATGAAACGGGTGGTAATGAGGGAAACGTGGTTGGCGCCCGCAATTCGCGAGTTGGTGGCTGCTGGCTGATCAGGGTTTGATTGGTCTGTGCCTGCAGGCTGTCAAATGCCATCTGGAGATTTTGCGATAGCTCCGCCGCTGACTGGGGGCGGCGCGAGCGATCTTTTTCCAGTGCCCGCAAGACCACCTGTTCCAACGACCAGGGAATATCAGGGCTTAAATCCCGGAGGCGGCGCGGTGGTTCGGTGGCATGCTGGATGATAACAGCAGAGACGGTGCGGGCATTAAACGGGACAGTGCCGGTCAGCAGTTCATAGAGAATAATCCCTAAGCTATACACATCAGAGCGTTTATCCAGAGTCTCGCTCCGACACTGCTCAGGTGACATATAGTGTGGCGTCCCGACCATCAACCCAACTTCAGTCAATTTGGTCATGGCCGAGGCGGCTGCCGATTCGTGAAGTTCGGCCACGCCAAAATCCACGACTTTGACAATTTCGGTGCCATCCCGATGGCGGGCCAGCATCACGTTTTCAGGCTTGAGGTCGCGGTGAATCACACCTTCTTCGTGGGCAGCCTGAACCGCGGCACAAACGGCCCGCATGACCTGCACGGCTCGGTCTGAGGTTAAACGCCCATTGGCCTTCAGTTCCTCACGTAGAGACTCACCCCGAATGTACTCCATGACCATATAGGCCCGTTCATCCGGAAGGGCACCAAAATCATACACTGAAATGACATTGGGGTGCTTAATGCTTGCTACGGCACGGGCTTCGCGTTCAAAGCGCTTCACTGCCTGATGTTGCTGCATCGCTTCAGCACTGAGAACTTTGATGGCAACGGTATCCCCAAACTGGAGCCGGGTGGCGGCATAGACCGTTGCCATACCGCCAATTCCCAAAATGCGGTCCAATCGGTATTTGCCATCCAACACCATCCCAATCAACGGATCTGGTACTTGTGACTCAGTCATGAAGCGTTTTCAGCGCAAAATACCGAGGGGATCCTCTCATCAAAAATTATTTGAGAGGTGCGCCGAACCTCCTCTTTCACGGTGGTGCGGTAAATCCCTGAACAGAAGGCAGGTCAGACGACAAACCTCTTCCGTCTTTAGGAACATTGTTTTCGGCCAGTGCGTGGCTTTGTTGAACCCGCCGGCTCTGGGTAATTTGAAATCTGGAGCAATCAAGAGTTGTGAACGGTAAGCGTGCTTGAAGAGAGTAAAAGTGACAAAGCGCGAAAGTCAAGCACCCCCGCTCAGAATTGAGAATGAAGAGCGAAGAACTCGGGCGGAAGACATCGGGCGGAAGACATCGGGCTGAAGAAGTCGGGCTGAAGACTTGGTTTTACCCGTTTTCTTCAGCCCTGAGCTTGCGAATCTTCAGCCCCAAGCCCCAAGCCCTCAGTCTTCAGCCCGAGGTTTTCCGCCCGAAGATTTTTGCGGAACTTTTTGGAGGTTGCGGCGTGGGCATCGCCAGACTGCATTCACAACTGTTTACGGTTCACTCCTCACAGGCCAAAAGCAAAACAATCTCAAGAAGAAACGAAGGAGCAATTGCTGCATGAAATTGACACGTGTGTTTCCAAATGCGTTGACTGGCTGGCCGGGACGACTGGCAACCGGCGGGCTGGTGCTCTCACTTTGCCTTACAACCCCACTCTTTTCGAGCCAGGCTGCCACGGGGCCATTTCCACAAGAAGATCCCAAGGCTCTGGCTGAACTTGAGGCCGAACTCAGCCTCCTTGATGGAAATCTGGCTGACCTCGATGGCGAACTGGCGGTTGAGTTAGATCAGGTCCTGGCGCTCGCCAGCGATAAACAACGGTCTTTCCTCGGTGTATTTTCCGATACCATCAGTGATGAAAAGGCCGCCGAACTTGGCTTAAAGAAAGCTGAAGGCGTTTATATTCAAAATGTTGTCCCCGGTGGCCCGGCGGATAAAGCCGGAGTCAAAGCGGGCGATGTGATTCTGGAAATCAACGGCACTGAAATTGTCAACGGTGAGCATTTCCGCACCATCCTTGGCAAATCCGAACCAGGGTCACAACTGAAATTGACCATTTTCCGCGATAAGAAAAAACAGAATATTTCCGTCACCACCGAAGCCCGAGGCCAACAACAGGCATATGCCTACGGGTTAGGGCAGAGCGGGCAGATTCTCTCTGACGAACAGCGGAAACAAATCGAAAAAGAAATGCGCAAGGCGGCGAAAGAATCAGAAAAGGCGATGAAGGAATACAGCAAAGCCTTTAAAGACAATGGAAAGGCGCTCCGGGAAGCCGAACTTCTGGCTTATACCCTTCATGACTCAGGCCGATTGGGTGTCAGCACCCAGTCTCTATCAGAACAACTCAGCACCTATTTTGGTGTCAAAGGCGGGGTTCTGGTCACCGAAGTCGAATCTGGTTCGGCGGCTGAAAAAGCTGGTGTCAAAGCCGGTGACTGCATTACCGCCATCAATGGTGTTGCGATCAATGACACCAAAGACTTACGTCAGGAACTGCGCAAAGCCGAATCCGGGAATGTATCGCTGACCGTGGTTCGCGACAAACAAACGCTGACCTTGAACGCAACGATTGAAAAACGCCAGCCCCCCAAGCAGGGCGTCTTTTTCTTCCCCAGCCGAGGGCGGCTGGGGGTCTCAGTTGATTCCCTTTCCTCACAACTGGCTCAGTCAATGGGGGTTTCCAACGGTGGTGTGTTGATCACCGAAGTCAAAACTGGCTCAGCCGCCGAAAAAGCCGGGCTCAAAGCCGGTGACTGCATTACAGCGGTCAATAATCAGCCAGTAAAAAATAGTTCCGATCTGATTGAGGAACTGTCGAAAGTCAAAGAAGGTACCGTCACGCTCAACATTGTGCGTGATCGTCAGCCAACGACGGTCACCGCTACGCTTGATAAAGTGGATGAAACCTACCTTCGTCCGCTCCGGATGAGAATTCCAACCCGGATTCAAATTCCGCCCATGCGGATTCGAATTCCCCGATTGTCCGAAATCACCATTGGCAATTCGAGCGTGTTAACCTAACCGGGTGTTTAACCCGCAGTTCGGACAAAACATATCGGTTTTTTTGATTGGCGTTCCACAGTTAAAACAGGTCAATCCCTGGCGTGGTGGGGCGCTTCCAAACGGCGTTCCGCATTGGAAACAAAACCTGGCCAATGGATCCACCTGGGTCGTGTTGCATTTGGAACAAACTTTCGGGTCTGGTCGGCGTCCAGTTGATTCTCCTCCCGGCCCCCCAGCTTGTGGGGGCTGGGAGCCAGATCCTCCTGGTTGTGGTCCACCGTACCCACTCCCTCCGACTGGAGGAAGTGCCAAATATCCGGCAGGCGGTAAATACTGCTGGTAAAACGTGCCATCCAGAATTGATGCATATTCCCCGATTTCAGCCCATTTCTTGATTTCCTTGGCCCGAAGCGCTGGAAATGGGTGCGAGCGCCGATACACCTGCAAGAATTTGTACACCTGATTGAGCATGCTGCTATCGAGTTCCTGATAGTCGTCAGCCTGCTTCAAAAATTCATCCCGATTGAATTGTTCATAAATCTTGTTACACCCTCCGGCCAGCTTCATCAGCGTTTCAATCGAAACATCCAGATCCTGCACCACCAGTAATCCCGCCCGGTCAGCCGAAAGCTCTGATTTGCGATCCCACTCATAAATCGCGAGCAGCAAGCCCGACCCAATCAGCGTCCCCAGCCCAAGTGTTGCTTCCCCAACAATTTCGACCACAACCGACAGAAAATTGGCCATCATTTTATAAAGCACATGGCCACATTTGATGTGCCCGACTTCGTGGGCAATCACGCACAAAAGCTGATCATCCGTCAGAAAATCCACTAACGCTGAGTTGATCACAATAAATGGCTGCTGGGTGCCAAAGGTAAAGGCATTCACGTTTGGATTTTGGTTGAGATACAACTGAGGTTCGGCGGTGACACCTAAAATGTCACAAGACTCGCGCAGCATATCGTGAATTGTCTTACACTGGCGTTGCGACACCCGCACGTTATCGGCGATGTTATTGATGTAGTACCACCGCTCAAATCCATATTCGTTCAACTTCCGCACCAGCAGGTCGAGTCCCTTGGCCCGTTTGACCGTTTCGAGCGCAGCCACATCCCACGGATGCTGAAAATCGGCGGCTTTGAGCTTGGGCAGCCGAATGCGTTGTTTTTTGGCAGGTTCTTCAGGGTTCGGATTCGGTTGGGTGTTGTTTGGTTCTGAACTCATAGTTTTTAGCGCCTGGGGCTGAGGGTTTAGGGCTGAGGGCTGAGGGCTGAGGGCTGAGGGCCTTCGTTCTTTGTTCTGGGAAGGAACTGGTTCCTAAGTACAAGTCCCCATAAAAGGGGGATGAAATTCGACCACTCGCTGGCAGAAACATTGGTTTTCGCCCGGATGGGCGCTGGAAAATAGCCGGTGGCAAGTGTCACTTTGGACACGCGGCCACCGGACAGAGCCGCCATCACGGGTTCGCGCCCGGATGGGCGCTGGAACAGGAGTCGTGAGCCAGAAGCCGAAAATTCGACGAAAACCGGGACCCAAACCAGCTTCCAGCGCCCATCCGGGCGCAAACCACTGCGGACCGACGATCCGGTGGTGTGCCCAAAGCGGCAAACCACCGGCTATTGTCCGGCGCCCATCCGGGCGAAAGCCAATTCGGAGGAACCAAAATTCCATCCCCCATTTATGGGGACTTGTACTAAGTACCAGGTACCAGGCCCTAAATTCGTCCGTGATGTCCTTTTGGTCTCTTCAACCTTAGGCTAGAATCAGGTCTCCCAAAATTTTTCGATCAGCAGCAGACAATCCTGCTCAACACTCTAGCTGATGGAACCAGTCATTTCCATTAAAACTTTGGCCCGCTATGCACCAAACCCACAATCCGCTCCATCTGGCTGCCCTGCTCGAAGCCGCGCGGTTGCTTCACGGGTCTCTTGATCCGGATGAATTGCTGCAGCGGCTGTTCCAGTTGGTGTTGGATCATTTGTCAGTCGCCCGGGCTCTGGTCGCCCTGCAGGATACCGAAGGCACCATGCGGCTGGCTCAGGTCCAGGGGTTTCCGTACCTCAAACCTGGCGATGAATTTGACCACCAGAAGCTCAGCCACACCACACTTTCATTTTACCCAATTGGTGGCGGGTTACAGCCCATTGGAGTTTTGGGCCTCGCTGAGCGAACCTACTCTCCAATTTTGGCCGATGAACAGGCATTTCTCACTCATCTGATTGAAATTGCTGGAAATGCCCTGACCAATGCCCGTACCTATCAGCGTGTACGGGCAACCCAACAGGGAATTCAGGAACGAAGGCAAAACTTGCAAACCATCCTCAACCTGCAGCGTGAACTTCAATCCCTGGGGGATCCAGAGGTCATTGCGCATTTTCTGGTCACCACTCTGGCTGAGCGCTGGGCCGTGGCGAAATTTGCCTTCGCACTCTGGAAAACTGGTCATCCTGAAATCCGCGACGAACGCAGTGTGACCTTCCCAGCCTCAAACCTGTTCACACAGTTTCCAGGCGATCTTCAATCAGCCATTCTCGTTGCCGACCTTCCAGAGAGCGACTTAAAAGCCACACTGAGTGCTCAAAAAGTCCAGCTTTTATTCACAATTTCCATTGATGACACACTGGTGGGAGCGATTATTTTTGGTCCCCGATTAAAGCACATCCTGTTTCAGCCCAATGATTTGGAATTTGGCACCGAACTCATTGCCCAGGCAGCCATTGCACTTGCCAATGCCTGGACAACGCGGGATACCATCCGTCAGCGGCAACTTGAAGCTTTTTTCAGCACCCAACAGAACAGCCAGCCAGGGTTTGAAATTCTGGGGAACTCACTTTCCGGATTGGTCATCAATGGCCAGTATGAGCTGGAGCAGCCACTGGCAGCCGGGAGTTCAAGCATTGTCTATCGAGCCACGCATATCAGTCTGAATCGCCCGGTTGCGGTCAAACTGCTTCGCCCACCGCTTCCAGCCACAGCCCCCAACTTCCCCGACCAAACGCCGCTTGAAGCACTGGCGGCCCGCAATCTCAGCCATCCGAATGCCGTCACAATGATTGACCAGGGAATTTCTGAAACCGGGTTTGCCTATCTGGTTATGGAACTCCTGGAAGGTCGCACTCTGGCCGAAGAACTCCGCCAACCAGGCAGCATCCCCGTTAAACGGGCGCTCACACTGGCACTTCCGCTCTGCCACGTTCTGGCCGAAGCGCACCGGCGAGGGATTCTTCATCGGGATCTCAAACCGGATAACATTTTTCTGGTTACCTCAGGCACGCAGGAAACAATCAAAGTCATTGACTTTGGGCACGCCAAACTCCTTGATCCACAACGAGTTGAGCCACCACCAGCCGCCTTGTTTTCAGGTTTGATGATTGGCAATCCAACCTATTTGGCCCCAGAACGGCTTCAAAATCAGTCGTATGATACGCCATCCGATATTTACAGCCTGGGTGTGATTCTCTATGAAATGCTGTGTGGACAGCCGCCTTTCACCGCCAGTGATGGGAACCCGTTGACGATTGCGCTGGCGCACCTCACCACGCCCCCACCATCGCCTCAGGAACTCAACCCGGCACTGTCGCCACAAATTGAACGACTGCTGCTGCAGGCGCTCGACAAGTCCCCAGCCCGACGACCAACGGCTGAAAACTTTGCCCAGGCACTGTTGCATGCCCTGGCTGACCTTGAACCCAAACCCAAACCGAATGTGGTGAAATTGCCTCCACCACCGCCGGAAGAGAAAAAACCATTTTCCTTCAGCCTCAAGCCGCTGTTGCGGCGATTTAAGTATTGAATTGGGTTCAGGGTTCGGGGTTCAGGGTTCAGGGTTTGAGGCGATGAAATGACTTGATCCCACTCAAGATGAGGACTGGGGAACCGGCAGGTACCGCTCAAGGTGGAGTATCTTGCGCTGAACCCTGAACCCTGAACCCTGAACCCTCATTGGTATTCCCCTAAGGAGATTTTTCACGATGTCAAGTTACCTACCAGGTGCGGCCCGCACCTCTTCCACCAGCCCACGTCACGGGTTGAACTCGTTGGGAACAACCGGGTTATGGTGTCATCCGCTCGGCTTTGGATGCTACCGGGTTGATATTGACAACCCAACCCACGAAGCCGCCCTGCGGCACTACCTGACGGCTGGTGGAAACCTGATTGATACCAGTGCCAACTACACGGACGGCGGTGCCGAGCGCACCATCGGACGGGTGTTGAAGGACTTCAACCGTGACGAAGTGATCGTTGTCACCAAAGGCGGGTACATTCAGGGCGAAAATATGGCGCTCGCTCAAAAACAGACCTTTCCTGAAGTCGTCAAGTATGGACCGGGTCTGTGGCACTGTATCCACCCGGAATTTCTCAAAACCCAGATTGAGCGCAGTCGTCAGCGGATGGAACTTGAAACGATTGATGTCTTTCTGCTGCACAATCCCGAATATTTTTTGAATTATCAGGCCAAACACGGCGGAGCGTCGGAAGCAGATCGGACGGAATTCTATCGCCGCGTGCGGGAAGCCTTCGCTTTTCTCGAAACCGAAGTCGAAGCCGGAAGACTGCGGCACTATGGCATTTCGTCCAACAATTACCCGCTCCCGCTTGAAGATCCAACCCATACCAGCATTGCTCGTTGTCTTGAACAGGCCAACGCCGTATCAGCCACCCATCATTTCCGGGTGGTCCAGTTTCCGCTCAACCTGTTTGAACCGGGTGTGGCAATACACCCAAGCAATCAGGGACTGACCCCGCTTGAATTTTGTCGCCAACACGGGATTGGAACACTCGCCAATCGTCCACTCAACGCCTTTGCCAACAACCAGTTAATTCGACTGGCTGATTTTGTGCCTCCCGGACAAAAAGCACCCGGACCTGAACACCTCGACACGATTCTCAAACCACTGGCTGACCACGAACTCGAACTCCACATGGCTTTTCGGGTGCCGTTGATGCATGAAGATGGCATTGCCGATCACATCAAGGAACTGGCACTGCAGGTTTCTTCCGAAGGTGTCTGGGAACAGGTGGTTGGACGATATGTGATTTATCCGATTCGTGAATGGCTCATGGAAACATCCCAGAAAATGCACAAGCAGCCAGCGATCTTTGATAAATGGCAAAACCGATTTGTAGATCTGATCAACCCGGCGCTCCAGGAAGTGGTGCGCTACATTGCCTGCCAGAGCCAGCCGCAGTCGGATGCCGTCCGTGAACAACTCTATGAACACGGCTATCCGAAAGGAAATTTGACCTTGAGCCAGATGTCACTTTCAGTGCTGACCAGCCTTCCAGGACTCAGTTGCACCTTGCTCGGGATGCGCCGACCGGAATATGTGGCAGATGCGCTGCCTGTAACTGAGATTCCACAAGTTGACGGTCTGACCATTTTGCAAAGCTTGTATGAATGAAGAAAGTGATTAGTGGTTAGTTTTGGTTCTTGGATTTCATCTCGGAGGGATGATGCAAGGTTAGCCGGTGGTCAGCGTCGCTTTGGACGCGCCACCACCGGATGCGGGTCATCTCCAATCCAAATTTCCCCGCCCGGCCCGCCGCCTACGGCGGCGGGCCGGGCGGGAGTGAGGGGGCAACGTTTTCCCAGGGTTAAAACCCTGGGCTACGAGCCTGCCACCCGCTTCGTGGGTTCAAATCCGCTCATTTTTTCAACTCCTAACTGGCTTCACTAACCACTAGCCACTAACCACTAACCACTAACCACTTGTTCTTCATTCTGACAAAATCTCGACAGTGGCCTGGATTCTGACTTCCTCAATCATATCAGCAAGATACAGCCGTTCACGGCAAGCTCTTGCAGCGTGTGATGGGCTTGGGTATTCTTGCGCGTTTCTTACACATTCTCGGGCCTGGAGTTGAGGGCTTGGGGCCTGGGGAAATACAAATCTTTCAATCAATTCGCCGTTTTTCAACCGTTGTTGGTGATTTAAAACCGGCAGTACCACCTTGTGGATTCGGCTCTCCCCCCTGCCTTATTGCGGCACGGTAGTTGCCTATTCAACAGACAGTCACCCAACTTTCAGACCAGGACATTGCATTCCATGACCACTTCAAGCTTCCCCCCACATCTCAAGTGCGTTGCCATTGGCGGCGGCACTGGCCTTTCCACGCTGCTGAAAGGATTAAAACATTATGTGTTATCTGATGGGGAGCAAACGGCAGCCCGGTCGCATATTCTTGATTCCTTGACGGCGGTGGTCACGGTAACCGATGACGGAGGAAGCTCGGGGCGACTCCGCGAAGAATTCCAAATCCTCCCACCGGGCGACATCCGCAACTGTCTGGTGGCACTGTCTGAGGATGAATACCTGCTCTCACAACTGTTTCAGTATCGCTTTCCAGGTGAAGGCAACATCCGGGGGCACAGCTTCGGCAATCTTTTTCTGACGGCCCTGACCGGGGTCACCGGCGATTTTGTCAAAGCTGTCAAATTGACCAGCGAAGTCCTGGCAATTCGTGGAAATATCGTCCCGTCAACCACCTCAGATGTCTCGCTGGTGGCCGAACTCGAAGATGGACGCATCATCCATGGCGAAAGCAAAATCACAGCGGCTGGTGGACGGGTTCGCCATATTCGGCTGGAACCTGAAACCTGTCAGCCATTGCCGGAAACCCTCGACGCCATCCGAACCGCCGACATCATTACCCTGGGCCCTGGGTCGCTGTTTACCAGCATTATTCCAAACCTTCTGGTCCACGGTGTTGCTGAAGCCATTGCCCAGTCCAAAGCCCTGAAAGTCTATATTTGCAACATTATGACCCAGCCGGGTGAAACCGATCATTTTTCGGTCAGTAACCATATTGAATGGCTGTTGCGCTACATACCCGCCGGGTCACTTGATGTGGTCCTGGTCAATAACACTCTGGTGTCCCCTGATGTCGCAGCCAAATACCACGAAGAAGGTGCGCAGCCAATTTACCTCAGGATGGCTTCCGACCTGAGAAATGGGAAATCCGGCCCGGCACTCCTCTCAGTGGCCGGCTCTGAAACAACCTCTACTTCGATCACAGTTTGCGGAAAACGAATTCCGGTACTGGCCTCCGACCTGCTTGAACAAAGCGAACTGGCTCGGCACTGCCCAACTAAACTGGCTCAGGCCGTCTTCACCGTTTATCAACAGGCGATGTCCCAACGGCGGAAAGCCCGAACGCTGAAAGTGACAAGATGACAAAGTGACTGGGTGACAAGGTGACTGGTGACTGGGTGACTGGGTGACAAAGTGACAAGGTGACAAAATCCTTATGAATAGTGAATGAATCACCTTTGTCAAAAAGTCACCTTGTCACCTTGTCAAAAAGTCACCCTGTCAAAAAGTCACCTTGTCAAAAAGTCACCTTGTCAAAAAGTCACCCTGTCAAAAGGTCACTTGTCACCTTGTCAAAAAGTCACCCTGTCACTTTGTCAAAAAGTCACCTTGTCAAAAAATCACTTTGCCACTATGCACTCTCCACACATTCTCATTATGGCGGCTGGACTTGGAACCCGGATGAAATCCCGTCGGGCCAAGGTCCTGCACCAACTCGCTGGACGCAGCCTCCTGGGCCACGTCTGCCACACAGCGATTGATCTTTCTCCAGCTCAACTTATCCTGATTGTCGGACATCAGGCCGAAGCGGTCGAAGCCAAAATCCGCCAGGAACTTCAGCAATTTGCACCTGATATCGAGCAAAAAACAAAACTGGAATTTGTGCTGCAAACAGAGCAGCGTGGCACCGGGCATGCCGTACAGATGGCCGAAGCCGTGCTTTCTGGTCAGAACGGAACGGTACTGGTTTTGTCAGGCGATGTGCCGCTGGTCCGCCCTGGCACGCTCAGGCGACTGCTTGAGGTTCACACTGAAAACAACTTTGCGGCGACGGTACTCACCACGGATATTCCCGACCCGACCGGATATGGCCGAATTCTGCGCGAAGCTGATGGCACCTTCAGTCGCATCGTGGAACACCGTGATGCCACCCCGCAGCAACGAACTATTCCTGAAATCAATTCCGGCATTTATGCCTTTGAAATCAATCTGTTACTCCCAGCTCTGGCTCGATTGTCACCAGCCAATGCACAGGGTGAATATTATCTGACTGATGTCCTGGGTCTGCTCAAATCTGACGGACATCGGGTTGGGATTGTGCTGCATTCACCGCCCGAAGAAGTGCTTGGCATCAATTCCCGAATTGAACTGGCCGAAACCGGCGCCCGACTTCGCCAGGAAACGCTCCGCCACCTGATGCGCCGGGGTGTCACGATTGTGGACCCGGCCAGTACGTTCATTGATGCCGATGCCCAAATTGGAATGGATACCGTCATTTACCCAAATGTCACGATTGAGGGCCCGACCATCATCGGTGAAGAATGCGTGATCAATCCTGGTGCCCGGCTGGTCAACGCCAGATTGGGAAACAGGGTGACCGTTCGCGATTATTCGCTGGTCTTTGACAGCACACTGGAAGACAACACGTCCGTTGGCCCCTTTGCGCATTTACGGATGGGTGCCCATATGGCATCCAATGCCGTGGTTGGAAACTTCGTCGAAGTGAAAAAATCAACATTGGGTCCGGGCAGTAAAGCCATGCATTTAACCTACTTAGGTGATGCCACGATTGGAAGCAAGGTAAATATTGGTGCCGGAACCGTTACCTGTAACTATGATGGCAAGAACAAACACGCCACCATCATTGAAGATGGCGTGAAAATTGGAAGTGATACCATGCTCGTTGCCCCCGTCCGAGTCGGAAAGAACTCAGTCACCGGAGCTGGCTCGGTCGTAACGCGGGATATTCCGGATCACAGCCTCGCTGCTGGCGTACCAGCGACGGTGAAAAAAACATTCCCCTCTGATCCGCTCGCAGGTGAACACTCTCAGACAAAGGATTGATTTTTATGCGCAGGTACAACTCGTTTGTACAGTCAAAGCTTATGTCGGCAGAAGATGTGGCGGCACAACTTCCAGCCAAAAGCACGATTGGCACGAGTGGTTTTACCACTGCCTATCCCAAACTGATTCCTGGCGCTTTTGCCAAACGCATTGAAGAAGAATCAAAAGCCGGTAAGGAATTTTCATTCAATCTCTATACAGGTGCCTCCACCGGTGAAATGATGGATGGGGTTTTGGCGCGCACTGGCGCCATGAAAAAACGACTTCCCTTCCAATCCACACCGGACGTTCGAGATCGAGTCAACCATGGGGACATTGAATTTCTCGACATGCACCTCAGCCACGTTCCGCTCTATATCGAGCACGGTTTTCTGGAACCGATTGATGTGGCGATCATCGAAGCCGTGGATGTGACCGAAGATGGTCGCATTTACCTCACCACGTCATCCGGGATGAGTCCGACCTTCATTCACTATGCCTGGAAGGTCTATATCGAACTCAACGAACACCATCCGCTTGAACTCAAAGGATTTCACGACATCTACATGCCGGAACTTCCGCCACACGGCAGGCCGATCCACATCACCAATGTGGATGACCGGATCGGGGTGCCCTATGTGTATTGCCCGCCTGAAAAAATAGCCGGCATCGTCCTCACCAACACCCCTGACGAACAGCACGACTTTAAACCGGCGGATGAAACCTGCATTCGAATTGCCAACCACGTGCTTGAATTTCTGCAACACGAAATTCGCAAGGGCCGCATTCCCAAATCTCACCTTCCCTTCCAGTCCGGAGTTGGAAACGTGGCCAACGCCGTGCTGGCCCAGATGGCCCGCAGCAAACATATTTCCCGGATTCAGATGTACACTGAGGTAATTCAGGATTCGATTTTTGATTTGCTGGATGCCGAAAAACTGGATTGTGCTTCAACCTGTGCGCTGACCTTCTCGCGGGCGGGCGAAGAGCGCTTTTATCGTGAAATCAACGAGTTGCGGCAAAAATTCATCATCCGCCCGCAGGAAATCTCAAACAACCCGGAAGTCATCCGCCGCATGGGCATCATTTCGATGAATACGGCCCTTGAAGTTGATATTTTCGGCAACGTCAATTCCACCCACGTCATGGGCAGCAAAATGATGAATGGGATTGGTGGCAGCGGCGATTTTACCCGTAACGCCTACATCTCGATCTTTATGACTCCATCGGTGGCCAAACGCGGTGCGATTTCAGCCTTTGTGCCAATGGTGTCGCATACGGATCACACCGAACATTCGACCCAAATCATTGTGTCCGAACAAGGTCTGGCCGATTTACGCGGGCTGGCTCCATATCGGCGGGCCCAAACCATCATTGACAAGTGTGTTCACCCGGACTATCGCGACGAACTGCGTGACTACCTCGAACTCGCCCGCCGCAATGCCCCCGGAAAACACACCCCACTCGACCTCAGACATGCCTTTGACTGGCACATCCGGTTGATGGAAACCGGGACGATGAAGCCGCCGAAGCAGGCACAGAGCGAGTAGTGAGTAGTGAGTAGCGAGTAGTCAGAAGAAGTTCTTCTTAGTTGAAGGGGTGAGAGAGTTGTCTTGGCAATTGAGGAATACTCAAAAGTTGAAGCGTAAATTTAAGTTGCGATGGATTGACTGCTCGCTATTCACTACTCGCTACTCACTACTCGCTACTCGCTCAACCTGTCTAATGCCGTAAAATGTTCATCATCAAAGGCTTCAAGTGATTTCAGAAGCAAATCAGCCTGACTGAGTTTGGTCTGATCCACGATTGAGTCGGGGATGCACACACAGGTCAGCCCGGCGCTTTTTGCGGACTGGACACCCGTCGGAGAATCTTCAAAGGCGAGACATCGCACCGGATCAACGTTGAGCCTCCGAGCCGTGGTCAGATACACGGCTGGATGGGGTTTGCCAAAGGTCTCGTGTTCGGCGGAGTGAAACAAGGTGATGTGCGGGAGCAATCCCAATGTTTCCAGGGCGGCTTCGATGATCCGTACATATGACGACGAAGCGACTGCCATCGGCAACTGTTTTTCAGCAAAGAAGTTAAAGATTTTTTCAACGCCTGCCTTCGGCACGCCGCGTTGTCGGATGCAAAAGATCATTTCCTCAACAATTTCCTGCTCAACCACCTGCAGCGACTTGCCCTTCCAGGGAAACCGGTCATACCAGTAGCGGACAAACTCATCAACGCGCAAGCCAATCGTCTGCTCGCAATCCTGGTGGGTGATCGGAAGGCCGAGCGCTCCGAAGACTTTGACTTCCGTATCCCGCCAGAGCGGTTCAGAGTCAATCAACAATCCATCAAGGTCAAAAATTACAGCTTGAAACATAAGTAAGGTGCGGAGTGCGGTGGATTGACACCGCTTTTTTGTACAGCGGCTTGACGCTGTCCGATTTCCCTTTTGTGTGGTATTAACTGGTGATACACCAAAATAGTGTTACACGATCTCTTGTCAAAGCGGTGTCAAGCCACCGCACTCCAAAATCAATGAATTACATCGGCTCAAAATTGAGTTTACTTCCCTTTCTTGAACAAGTCTTCCGGGAAATCTCGGATGGGACAGAACAGACGTTGTGCGATATGTTTGCCGGGACTGGCGCTGTGGGCCGACATTTCAAAAAATTGGGGCTGAAGATTATTGCCAATGACCTTCAATATTATGCCTATGTTTTAAACAAAGCCTATCTTGAAATCAATCACCCTCCAGCTTTTACACAGTTACAGCACCAGATAGGAACTCCAATTAAGACTGAAAACCAACCTGATGAAACCCATCTGCTGGCGCTCCTTGAATTGATCAATGGACTTCCAGGAGATATTGGATTTATCACCCGGCACTATTCGCCCGAAGGGAATCGGTTGTATTACACACGTGAAAACGCTGCCAAAACAGATGCTATTCGTCAGGCAATTGAACAATGGAAACAAGATGGCCTGCTTTCAGAACATGAATATTACTACTTGCTGTGCATGTTGCTTGAAGCCATTGACCGGGTGGCCAACACCGCCTGCATCTATGAAGCCTATCTGAAACAATTCAAGAAAAGTGCCCTCAAACCATTGAAACTCAAACCATTAGAGCTTATAAACCAGATCTCACAATGTACCGCCTACAATTGTGATGCCAACGAATTGATCAAAGAAGTTGAATGCGACATTTTGTATCTGGATCCGCCCTACAATGAACGCCAGTACTCGTCAAACTACCACATCCTTGAAACCATTGCCCGGTATGACAACCCTTTGATTAAGGGTGTGACCGGCATCCGACAAGGATATACCCGCAGTTCATATTGTCGAAAACGCGAAGTGATCCAGGCTTTTGAACATCTGGTGCGGCAGGCCAAAACACGGCATATCCTTCTGAGTTACAATGATGAAGGCTTGATGACGTTTGATGAAATTCATCGGATTTTAGGCACCCGAGGCAAGGTCAAGACCTTTCAGACCACATACAACCGCTTTAAAGCTGATAATGGACGCAAATATAAACGCAGCCGAACGGTTGAATATATCCATTATGTTCGGACAACAAAATCTTAAACCTCATTTCAAAAACAGCGTCCTGTCTGAATTTTCTCTTTACGACTTCCGTTCAACTACATCCACATACGCATCTGGTTGGAGTATGGCCTGAGCCATTTTGTTTCGCCACACTTCTGCCTGTTTGAGCATTGCTGAGGTTTGGCTGTCAGTTGAACGTACCACAAACCAGTCACTCTGACTCGCACCAACCATGGTAGCCAGATTACTGTGCGACTGGCATTGAACCGAGTCACCAGAGCACATCACTTCCCAGACCCGCGACCGCTCAAACCATTCTTCATATTCATCAGCTTTCGACGTCACCACTGAAATCCGGCAGACAATCACGGCGGATCCAGCCTCCGCCGGATGATCCAGACGAGCCAGCGCTTTTTGGAGCAGAGGCCGCATTTTTTCGATTTTTTTGCGCTCCCAGTCCTGAGAGACTGGCTTCCAGGGCCACTGGTCAATGAGTTCTATGGTTTGTCGGGCAAGAGAGACGGCGAGGTGAAGAGGGGGCATATGGTTGAAGGGCTGGGGGTTAAGGGTTGGGGCTGAAGAAAACGGGCTGAAAACTTCGGGCTGAAGACTTCGGGCTCAGGGCTCAAGACTTCGAGTTGAAGAAGTTGGACTGAAGAAATTGGTTTTATGTCATCCCTCATCCTTCATCCCTCATCCCTTGAGATGCCCTGAGCCCTGGTATTTTAAAATTGTCCGGCGGCGGCACGGAAGGCAGCTTTGGCTTGTTCAAATTCGGCCTGGACTTCGATCACTTTCGTGGCAGCTTCGGCGGTGGCACGTTCGCGCTGGTTGACCAGAAAGAGGGTGCTGTCACCGAGCGCAAACCGGTCGCGCTCACCGCGTTCGAGCGTCGTCGCCAGTTGTAATTCCTGCTGGGCAGCCTGATAGCGTTGTTCTGCGGTTTGCAGGGCTGATACGGCGTCATCCACTTCGGTCAGGATTCGCAGGCGTTCGCTTCGGGTTTCCAGTTCGAGTTTTTGGATTTTCAACCGACTGGCTGCCGCACGTCCATCAGCCGTTCGTTGCCGGAGCGGCAGGGTAATTGAAACACCGGCTTTGATGGTTGAGCCAATTCCTTGAAACCCAACGTCACGCCCTGGACTCACGGTGAAATCAACCGCTGGAAGTCGCTGATTCTGGGCCAGATCCAGGTCAAGCTGGGTGATGTCACGCTGAATTTGAAGTCCTCTTAACTCTGGACGGCGGTCAATGGCTTCGGTCCGGGCACGGGTAATCACATCTATGGCCGGCACCACTGGCGGTGGCGTGATGACCGGGACCTGGTCAGCTACGGGTAACGGAGCAGGCAGCCCGTTGTCCTGCCACAGGAAAAGCGACAATTTGAAGGCGGCTTTCTGCAAATCACGCTCGGATTTGGTCAAATTTCCTTCGCGACGGCGCACCTCTTGTTCAGCTTCAACTTTGTCAATTGGGGGCAAGTCACCCAAATCAGCTCGCTCCTGGATGGCAGTAGATCGAAACCGGGCAATGTCGAGCAGGTTGCGGGCGACATCCATTTTGCGTTTGGCCGCGACCCAATCCCAGTAACTTACCGACGCTTTGAGCAACAAATCCAGCCGGTTCTGGGCAAAGTTGACATCGGCGAGTGGTTCGCCAAGCCGGGCCTGACGCTCGGCAATTGATTTTTCATTGATTCTCGCGCCACGCAGCAGCGGGATTTTCAACGCCACAAAATATTCCCCGCCTTCACCGGTCAAGGAAAGTGGCGATTTCACTTTTTCCTGATTAAACCGATACCCGGCAAAAATTTTGGCACCATAACGGGTCAGAAAACCGACACCGAATTCGTTGGTAAAGGCTTCGCTTGGTTTGCCAGGACTCGACGAACTGTTATAGCGCAGGTACTCATTGGTAATTTCACCAATTGGGTCAAAGGCCCCTTCTTTTTCAAGGCGTTTGGCCGAAGCAATGCGCCGCTCAACATCGGCGCCAAGCAATTTCGGGTGATTGGCTTCAACCTGAACCAGCACTTCATCCAGTTGGAGCACCGGTAGTTGAGAGCTACCGCTGGAAGATGGTTGCTGAATGACACCAACGCTCGGCACATTGACCAGCAGACGCCGCACAGACAGTGATTTCTCCGTCCTGGCATCTGAAAGAGCAACCACGCCTGGGATTGGCGGGTCGGTCTGGTTTCCTGAACTGGCGCTCGTTTTGGTAAAAGCTGGTTGCGCCATAACCGGGTGCGCTATCAGGCCAGCTCCAATCACAACAAAGATAAGTCCAGCCAGATGTAGAAATACCAGTTTCACAGTGTCTCTCATAATCAGGGGGTGAAATGACAGGAAACAGTGAATTTCCCTGAACCCTGAACCTCGAACCCTGAACCCTGGCTGGGCAAAGGCTATTTTCTGGTGAAACAGGTTCATTTGTCCTCTTTTCCCTCACTTTTTTCCTCAGTTGACTTGCCCTTTGTATCCATTGGCTCACGGCTGACAGTTGCCGGGAAAGCATTGAACTGTCGCCACATTTCAAAGCCAATCGAAACCGTATCCAGCATCACCCAGCCAGTGACTTCCGCTCCGGGTCTGAGAAATTGCGGTGACGGCCAGGGCTCGTCTTTGCCCTGGGCGATGAGTTCAGTGTCCGGTTTGATAATCACCCGATAGCGACTTTTTCCATCATCCACGGCATCAATGACCGCCACTTTCCCGCCAAAAGTCCCGACGGCGACCGATGGCCAGCCTGAAAACTGAAGCGCTGGCCACCCGGCAAACTGCAACCGCACATGACGACCAATCGCCACCAGCGGGGCATCGTTGTCAGAGAGAAAGATCTCAACCGCCTGATCAGTGGTTTGGGGTGCAATCACCGCCAGAATATCGCCAGCTTTCACAGTTGCACCCGCCCCCACCTTCAGCAATCGCACCACCTGCCCATCAACCGGCGCCGTGACAATGCGTTGCTGAATTCGTCGGTCCAGGTTTTGAATCTCCACTTCGAGCTTTTGCAAGTCGCTGTTGACCGAGGCAATCGTTTCGCGCACGGAGGCCAGCGACGCCTGGATTCCGCTGATGGTCGCGGCGGTATCGTTGACAACTTTGGTTTGATCGAGATTGCCCACCGTGGTGTCTCGACGAGCCACTTCAAGCGCCGCTTTGGCACGTTCGACTTCGGTTTGGGAACGCACAAAATCAAGTTCGACCAGTTCCAAATCGCGTTTGGACCGCAGGCCCTTACCGTGCAGTTCTCGCACCCGGTCAGCGTTGAGTTTGGCGGTGGTGAAATTCTGCTCAGCCGCCTGGAGTGATTGTTCAGCCGCCAGCAACCGATCACGGGTTTGTAATGCCCGTTGCTCAGCCGCTGGAATAGCGACCTCACGCGAGTCGGTCAAGAATTCGATCTGACTTTCCAGCGCAACGGCACGGGTCTCGGCGGCTTCACGGCGCGCCAGGAGCGCTGCTTTTTGAGCCGCCAGACGTTTGGGTTGATCAGGGTCAAGAAACTTTGAATCAAGGTCAGCCAGTTCGGCGATCACATCGCCAGATTTCACATTCTGGCCCTCGACCACATTCCACCCGACCAGTCGGGCTGGGATCTGAGCCTCAATATTTTGAGGGCGGTCCATTGGTGAAAATACAGTAATTCGACCTGCTCCAGTAACTGATTGTTGCCATGGCACATACACCAGACTGACAGCCAGCGCGATAACCAGGATGATCAAAATAATCGCCAGTGGCCGGGCAGCGTGAGGCGTTGCGACCATCCCGAGTGATTGCACCGGAACTTGAAGTGAATGCACAGACATATCTTGAGCGGAGAAAAGTTCTTCGGATTGTACAGCCATAATTTTTTTCGGGTTCTGCGTTCTGGGTTCCGGGTTCTGGTTTTTCGACTTTATGTCCTTTTGGTCCTTTTGGTCCTTTTGGTCTTTTTTGCCCCCACCCCAGTCAGGAATTTTGTTGCAATCGGCAATAGGTCAATGAAATCAAGGGGAACAGCCCACCAAAGGCACTGTCAGGTTTGGAAATGATTTCTTCGGTTCGACCACTTTCGACGATTTTTCCATTGGCCAGCAAATAGATCGAAGCCGAGCGAGTGACCACTTCTGGATCGTGTGAAATATCAATAATTGTCCATTTGTTCTGCTGGTCAAAAATCGCATCCAGAATCGTCAACTTGGTCTTTTCATCAATCCCGATAAACGCTTCGTCCAGAATCAGTAATTGCGGGTTGCCAACCGTGGCGCGCGCAATCAACAGGCGTTGAATCTGTCCCCGCGAAAGATTGCGCCCACCACTGATAAGTTCGGTTTTGAGTCCACGCGGCATCAGCGCCAGATCATGAGTCAACTGCGCTATTTCCAATGCTTTCCGAATATCCTCATGGGTAATGAAAGCCCGCCCGACACGGATATTCTCTTCAATGGTTCCCTCAAAAATATCATTGGCATCGCCAACGAGTCCGACGACCTGACGCAGGCTTTCCAAATCGGCGACTCGGACATCAACTCCATTGATTTCAACGGTTCCGTGACTTGGTTCATTTAATCCGCACATCAAGGATACCAGTGTTGATTTGCCGACTCCGCTGGCGCCAACCAGACTCACCCGGTCACCTGGATGTAACGTCAGGTTGAGCCCGGAAAGGATCGGACTCACATCCCGATAGGCAAAATGGACGTCGCGACAAACCACGGAAGCGCCTTCAGGTAGTTTAGGCACCGGGTTTCCGCCAAGACGTTCAACCTCTAAATCCGTGATATGGCCTATTTTATCAAGACCGGTGAGCAGATCGTATACTTCGTCCAATTGTTTGATCAGTTTTTCCATTGCCGCAAGCACGGCGACCACGATCAATTCAGCCGCGACCAGTTGCCCCAGTGTCAACTGGCGATTGATCACCAGCCAGCCGCCAACAGCCAGAATGCCAGCGTTGGCAATCGCCTGGAACAGGAAATTTCCAATCGCTTGCCGGAGCAAAACCCGAAAATGAAGCCGGCGGGATTTGATATATCCCATGGTCAGAACATCAGCCCGCTCAACCAGATACTGGATTGTGCCGCTCATTTTGAAACTGCTGTGACATCGGGCAAGTTCTTCGAGCCAGGCAGCCACCGCGTACTTCTGAGCCGATTCCTGAATGCTGGTCCGCAATCCCCCAATCCCCAGGACAACCACCACAAAGACGGCAAATAACACCAGAAATGAGTCAAATACCAGCAGCAATGGATTATAAAAAGCCATTAACACCAACCCGACACTCACCTGAAGCAAAGCGGTCAACCCATCGAGCAGCAATTTGGCAAAAGCTTTTTGAACGGTTAACACATCAAAAAACCGGTTGACCAGTTCGGGGGCATATTCTTCAACCAGAGCTGAGTGTCGGATGCGCGGTAATTGCTTGGCCAACTGAAGGGCAACCCGGACAAAAATGCGTTGTTGCAGGGCTTCGACCAGCATGAGTTGAAAGACCCGTAAAACACCGGCAAAAAGTAGACCAACAAAAACAATCAGCGTCAGCACCACCAGTGGCTGGGTTAAAACATTGGCGGCGATGGTGTTGACCAGAGCCTGTGCGGCCAGTGGGACCGCCAGAGCCAGCACGCCTGTCATAACCGTGTAGACCAAAAGCACCAGTAAATCTGATCGGTCCTCCCATAACATATCGCCCAACCGGGAAACAGGGCTCGGATGCAGGTGATGAGGGTCTGTATGTAAAGTTCCAGATGTTGCCATAGGACATTCCTAATCGAATGAAGAATTGAGAATGAAGAATGAAGAATTGAGAATTGAGAATGAAGCCAGTGCTTAGTGCTTAGGAGCCAATCCTTTCCAGTCACCAGGCACCAGGCACTGGCTTCATTTTTCATTCTTCATTCTTCATTCCGGTTTTGGTCTTCATTCTTCATTCTTCATTCTTCATTCTGTGTTCGGCTTTGCTCTTCATTTTTTGTAATGGTCCAGAGACGACGGACAGATTCAACGGCAGATCCGATTTGTTCGACGACTTCGCGTTCGTCTTCGAGGAACCGCAATCCATCAAGGAGCCAGGTGGCGAGCTCTGGTCGCCGCAAACGATAATAGACGTGACGACCTTCTCGACGCTCAATCACAACTCGATGGGCGCGCAGCAAGGTCAGGTGTTGTGACACGCCGGAATGGCTGATATTGAGCAAGGTCTGGAGGGTATTGACGTCATATTCGCGATCTTGCAGCTCTTCAACAATTTGCAAGCGGCAAGGGTGGGAGAGCACTCCGAGTAAGGCGCCAAATTCTTTGGTAACAAGAAAGCGTTGAGGCATATTTTCTACAGTTAATATATCTAGACATTTGAATATTTGAAATAAATACTCTGGTTGACCCTGTAACGTCAATTGGCTCTTCCGGAAAACATGTGGCTTTTTTTTGGACACTGTGGCAGGTTTTCTGTCGTGGCGCCTGGTACCGTCTGTTGCCCATATCTGGTAGGGAGACCCATAAGCGCCAGGATAAGGGAATCGAGTCCGATGTGGACAAGGAGACACGGGGACACGGAGGCCAAGAGACAAAACAGATCGTCTCATTCTCCCGCCCCCAACCGGAGATTATTCACACTCACATAAATCGGTGGGATGTTCTCCTTGTCTCCTCATCTCCTTGTCACATATAGATTCAACGTCCCTTATCCTGGCCCTTATAGGTAGGGAGCCACATCTTCGATGCCCCCTCCCAGTCCCAAACCAGGCGCTTCTTCACTCAACCACTCCCTTGAACTGCACACTGGATCCATATGAATAGCTGGATAGAAACTCCTGAAACCTTTATCGAGCAATGTATTACTGCCCTTGGCGGACGTGAAGCCCTGCGCGGTGTCACCAGTATTAAAATCCATGCTCGCCGACACACCATAGCTGAGGACGCCTCGGAACCACTCATCTCCGACCTGTATACCTACCGTGCCGTGGGTGGCCGAATTCGGCTGGAAGAACACTTCTCAGACCATATCTCGGTGATTGTCATCAATGGTCTGGCGGGCGAATGTGCCACATTTGCCAGCCGCGCAGACCTGGAGGCAGACGTCAGGCAAACAACCGATCCACTTCATACCTGTGATGTGGAGCCGGTCAAACGCAATGTTCGATTGTATCCGCGAAACTTTTTGGCTCACGCCGATGAGCACCAGTATCTGCCGCCGGAGACTGGTATAGTAGAGGGACAATCCGTGGTGTGGGTGGATTTACCAGTTGAAGAAGTGAGGTTTGTCTTTGATGGCGAGACATCATTGTGCTGTGCGGTTGAAGATTTTCGCACGACAGTCACAACTCGATATGAGAATTATCAGCTTGCAAACGGTGTAATGACACCATTTCTTGAACGACGCTTCCGGCAAGGCACGTTGTTTCAGGAAGATCAGATCCAGCTTCTGGAATACAATCTCCCCCTTGATGCCCGGTTGTTTAACGTTGCTCAGTGACACCCCTGACAAGGTGACCAGGTGACAGGGTGACAAGGTGACAAGGTGACAAGGTGACAGGGTGACAGGGTGACAGGGTGACAGGGTGACAAATGACAAGGTGACTTTTTGACCAAGTGACTGGATGATTTATCAGTTCTTTTATTACTTTGTCACCTTGTCAAAAGGTCACCTGGTCACCTTGTCATTTATCACCTTGTCAAAAGGTCACCCTGTCACCTTGTCAAAAAGTCACCTTGTCAAAAGGTCATCTTGTCACTTGTCACTTTGTCATTCCGTCATCCTGGTCGCGGGCTCTTCCTTCAACTGGGTCACCAGAATCAGCGCCACCACAACCAGTGCAACGCCAACCATCTGGCGCGGAGAGAGCCATTCATTCAGTACCAGTGCAGCTACAATCAAGGCCAGAATTGGTTGAGAGGTCGCCAGCAAAGACACAATTCGGGGACCGATTTGGGCGATAGCGGTGAATTTCAATTGCAAGGCAAGAAAGAGCATCACGCCGAGCCCCAATCCGGTCACAATGCTGGGAAGTTCGGTAATGTGGCCGGCAATCAGACGTGGAGCAACAACAAATGTGGCAATGGCGGTAAAGAGGTTAATCCAACCAATTGCCACACTTGGCGGCGTATTCACGACAACCCGTTGAACCAGCAGGTCGTTTGCCGCCAGCGTAAAAGCACACACAATTGGAAATAAATACTCCCACCAGTGCCCGGTTACTTGCTGTGGGCCAATCATTGCCAGCAACACCCCAATAAACGCCGTCCCGAGACTGACAAACCACATTCCGGCTGGCCGCTTTTTGTCTAAAATCCAGACGTAAAACCCAACAATCGCCGGGTATAATGACAGGATAATTGCCACGGGTGCGACGCCAAGCCGGGCATATCCTTCGAGCATACACCAGCCGCTGGTTCCAGCAGCCAGTGCTAAAAGGAACATTCTCCAGGCTATATCTCGGGTTAGTCGTGGAATTTGACCGGCAATCGTCCAGGCAATCACGGTCGCAAATAAGGTTTGAACCACCATGACCGTCAGGGTGTGGGCACCAGCCGTCACCCCCAGCCGAACGACCGTTCCGGCTGACCCAAACAAGAAACAGGCGATCAACGTCCACAAAATTCCAACCAGATGATGCGAAGAAGTAGGTTTCAATGAGTGAGGCTCGGATTGTATTGAGTGTGTCGTCAAGGCAGGAGAATGTCAGTACCGCCTGCGTCAGCGGGTGGCTGTTGAGAATGTCAGTATCATGAGGTTGAGCAGAAAACCCCAAACCCACCCGCTGACGCAGGCGGTACGGACAATTCGCCGGATTTACAGCGCTTCCATTCGGCGGCGAAGAGTGATGCGATCTTCCATCAGCTTCATAATCTTGCGGTTGGCTGGTGGGTTGAAGGCAACCCAGTAGGCACCACCCAGACACCCCAGAAAAACCACCAGCGCAATCCCAAAAAACGTCCAGTCGCCTTTTGGGTGAAGGGCTTCCTTGAGTGCATACAGCACAACTCCAAATGGAACGATTGAAAACCCGATCAAAGCAAAACTGGACCGCTCCATCTGGGCCACTTTTTCAAGCAATACCGTCATTTCCAGGTCAATCTGGTCAAGTTCACTCTGGACCTGAGCCAAATCATCCTTGCGATCTGGTTCACGAAGGTGAAGTTTCCCATCCTCGCGAAAAACTCGAAGTGATTGGCGACACTTGGGGCACAAGACTGTTTTGACATCATCCGGAAATGTGATGCGGGCCTCACATTTTGGACAACTGCGTTCAGTTACCAGCGGTTTGGAAGGTTTGCTGCTCATAAAAATACCTTGGATAAAGAGCGAAGAACGAGTAGTCAATCCAACATAGAGATTGATTTTAAAGAATCTACAGGTTCTGATTTAATCAAAATACCAATCTTCTTGACCTGTACCACCAAAGGCCAGGTTTTGCTTTACTACTCGTTACTCGCTACTCGCTACTCGCTCAAATTTCGCTATTTTCAGTCTTTGAGCCACCCGGCCAGCGCCGAATCATCCCGAATGATGGTTTCGTTGCGGTCGGGTCCAGTCGAAATCAACCCAATTTCGCACCCAACCAGCTCAGTCAACCGGTCAATGTAGGCCCGTGCTTTTTCCGGCAGATCCGCATAGGTGGTGATACCCGCCGTTGGCGATTGCCAGCCAGGGAAGGTTTCATACACCGGCTCAACCGCTTCCAGAATCGTCGCATCGTGCGGAATATCGGTCAAAACAGTGCCGTTATGGCGATAGCCAATACAGATTTTGAGTTCCGGCAGCGTGTCGAGCACATCCAGCTTGGTCATGGCAATGGATGTAAGTCCATTGATCAGAACGGCATAGCGCGAAACAACCGAGTCAAACCATCCACATCGGCGTGGACGCCCGGTGGAGGCGCCATATTCGTGACCGCGCTCCCGGATGTGTTCACCAACCCCATCATGGAGTTCAGTTGGAAATGGTCCGCCACCGACACGAGTGGTATAGGCTTTCATAATGCCCAAAACCCCGGTGATCATGGTCGGAGGAACGCCCGTTCCCACAGTGGCACCACCTGAAGTTCCATTTGAAGAAGTCACAAATGGATAGGTTCCGTGGTCAATGTCCAGCATCGTTCCCTGGGCACCTTCAAACAGGACGGTTTTTCCAGCCAGAATTGCCTTCGTCAAATACATGGCCGTATCGGTCACCAGTGGTGCCATTTCACAGGTTTGATCAATTAACTCTGGATTGATTGTAACCGGTTCAACTTTGGAGGCGCTTCGCGCGGCCAGGACCTGATTGGCTTCGGCAACGTTGGATTCGAGCTTGTCCTTGAAAATTTCCGGGTGGAGCACGTCTCCGGCCCGGATTCCCCGACGGCCATATTTGTCTTCGTAGCTTGGCCCAATTCCACGGAGCGTGGTCCCCACTTTTTGGGCACCGCGGGTTTCTTCGCTCAACCGTTCCAGGGCTCGATGGTAGGGCAAAATCAAATGGGCGCGATTGCTAATCAGCAACCGATCACGAACCTCAATCCCATGGGATTCAAGTTCAGTGATTTCTTTCATCAATTCAGCCGGATCAATCACCAGACCATTGCCGATCACACACATTTTGCCGTCGTGCATAATCCCTGACGGCACCAAATGGAGCACATGCTTGCGTCCATTGATAATGAGGGTGTGGCCGGCGTTGTGGCCGCCCTGATACCGGGTAACGATGTCAAAGTGTGGCGCCAGCAAATCAACAATTTTTCCTTTGCCTTCATCGCCCCACTGCATTCCAATAACAACAACATTTTTCATGACAAAAAGTGTTCTTTCTCAACTCTCATCAGTGTCTGAAAACACACGAACCCACAGAAGCATCGCACACAACACCCCCCAACGCCTGAATGTGCGTTGTGATGACCATCAGAGAATGGTTGGGGAAGAAAGTGTGTGTGGTACTTTGTGGTATGGTGGTTTTTCCAAAGTACATTCAAGAATGTCACAAAATGAGATTTCAACGCAAGTTCTCTTTCTCACCTGCCCAATTCAAAGCCATTTTCAAACGCCAGCCTTGATTCTTTCCGTTTAGACCGGTTACAACACCCCGCACAAAGAACTGCACCCGATACTCCATTTTTCTCCAAAACTGTGAGCGACCCTGGTCATGCACTCTTCTCAAATCAAAGAAACACCCAGCCGAAACCATCAGGTCATCGTGGTTGGCCTTGATTCCTGTGATCCGGTCCTGGTCCAACGTTGGGCCCACGAAGGCAAACTGCCGTTTTTAAGTTCGTTGATCAAAACCGGAGTCTGGTCGCCGCTGGTTTCCGCCCACGGATTGTTTCCAGATATGCCCTGGGTTTCCTGCACAACCGGCGTGGTTCCAGCGAAGCATGGTTTTTTCAACTTTATGCAGCTCAATCGGGGTACGACTGAGTTTGTCCGCCGAAGCGCTTACTCCGTCCGTCACTATCCGTTCTGGTGGCTGCTGCGTGGGGTCGGGAAACGCGTGGCGATTTTTGATGTCCCTAAAACCTATCCGCTGGCCAATATTGACGGGATTCAGGTGGCGGCCTGGGGTGAACATTACCCGTTGATTGAGCAAAGCTCGCTTCCGAGAGAATTGATCGGGGATCTGGTGGCCAAATTTGGCACCTACCGGCATGCCAAAGAAGTCGTTTCCCCCCGAACCATCAAAGTTGAACGCCAGATTTATGATCTGGTTCGGAACGGAATCGAACAGCGGACACAAGCCACGGCCTATCTGCTCAAACAGGAAAATTGGGATTTGTTTTTCACTGTCTTTGGTGAATCTCACTACGCCGGACACCAGTTTTACCATCACCACGATACTTCCCATTGGGCGCATGACCCTGAGTGGGCTGCCAAACTGGGTGATCCGTTACCTGCGAGTTATTCCCGTCTGGACAGCGCACTGGCCGAGTTGTTTCAGCAGCGGTCGGCTGATGTCACGTTGATTCTGGTTTCTGTCCATGGAATTGCCACCAATTATTCCGGCAATCATTTTATGCCGGATATCCTGGAAAAACTCGGATATCAGGTCCGGGCGGAACATCCAGCCGCACCAGCCTCAACCACCGGTCAACTTCTAAAATTGACGACATCCATCCGAAACCTGATTCCCAATGTTGCTCGCGAATGGATCAATGAACATCTGGTACCCGAGGCGGTTCATGACCGGACCTATTTTGGACAATTCAGCGGTCGGATTGACTGGCGTCAGAGCAAAGCGTTGTTTATGCCGAGCGATCACTTTGAAGGGTTTATCAGTATTAACCTGCAAGGCCGTGAACCTTTTGGGACAGTTCAGCCCGGTGCCGAGTATGACCAGGTCTGCGCGGCATTGATCTCGGATCTCAAGCAATTGACCAATCCCGATACCGGACGGAGTGCGGTTCGTGACGTCGTTCAGGTCTCAAAACTGATGACCGGTCCATTTTTGTTCAATCTGCCGGATCTGGTTGTCCAGTGGTCAGACGATGCCTATATCACATCAGTGCATCATCCCAGGTTCGGAGTCCTTTCCGATGAACACTTTCCCCTGCGTAAAAACCAGCACACCAATGATGGATTTCTGATTGCAACCGGAAAACACATCAACCATCAGGCCAATTTCATGAATGCCACGACGCTGGATATTGCCCCGACGCTGCTGTATCTGATGGGACAGCCGATTCCGAATGATTATGATGGACGGGTGCTGACTGAACTTTTTGAACCGGAATTTGTGAATCGAACCCCCATCCAGTCGTGTGATCGGCCACTGATCATCCCGGAGGAAATGGTGGTATAGGGCTGAAAACCTTGGGCTCAGGGCTGAAGAACTCGGGCTCAGGGCTCGGGGCTGAAGACGACGGGCTGAAAGGATGCAAATCCTTCCTTGTCACCTTGTCACCTTGTCACCCTGTCACCTTGTCACCTTGTCACCCTGTCACCTTGTCACCTTGTCACCTTGTCACCTTGTCACCTTGTCACCTTGTCACCTTGTCACCCTGTCACCTTGTCATTTTGTCATTATCACGGTTTGGAATAAGGCCATGAAGATTCTTGTCACCGGTGCGACCTGGTTTGTCGGCAGTTATGTTACAGAGCAACTTGTCCAGGAAGGTCATCAGGTACGGGCACTGGTCCGACCATCAACGGATCCAGCCTGGTTGCAAGCACTTGGTGTGAAGTGCGTTACCGGTGATTTAGCAGACCTGAATTCTCTGCGGCAGGCAGTTGAAGGATGTCAAATTATCTATCACCTGGCGGCAGTGACCAGTCGTCAAAATGGCAAAGCGACTGACTATCGGGAGGTGAATGTTGACGGCACTCGAAATCTGACTCAGGCGGCAGCCCAGGCCGGAGTCACCCGATTGGTTTATGTCAGTACCCTTGGTGTTCATGGATCGAATTTCATACCTTTGCTGGATGAACAAACCCCAATCGCCCCCAACACCAATTACCGAAAAACCAAATGGCAGGCGGAACAGGTGGTGATGGAAGCTCAAACTTCAGGGAAATTGCCCGTGGTCATTGCTCGGATTGGCAGTATTATTGGCCCGCGTGGGACCAACTGGCTTGGGTTAATGAAAGCCATTGCATCCAGACGATTTGGGTATGTGGGAAATGGATCAAATCGGATTCAATTAACCGACGGTGCCGATGTCGCTCAAGGAATCATTCGCTGTGGTACGGTTCCTGGAATTGAAGGTGAAATCTTTGTACTGGCTGGCCCAAAATCAGTGCCATTGCGTGAATTCGTGGGTCACCTGGCGCGTGAATTGGGAGTTCCCACGCCACAAAAACACTCACCAACGCTTCCCTTCCAGGTTTTTCAACACTGCGTTGACCACTGCTTTTCAATCACTGGGGTTGAACTCCCCTTCGCTCACCGATATAGCCTGTTTTTTACTGATTATCTGATTTCAAGCGCCAAAGCTCAGCAACGGCTCAAGTATGCTCCGGTGATACCACTGGAAGAATCCGTTCAGCACACAGTGGAGTGGGCTCGAACACATGGGTATTTGCCGCCCCGTGTATGAAAGTTTTACTGCTTTCCGACTATGCAACCTTAACCGGCGGTGCTGAGATTGCCGTCGCTGGCTTGCGCGATGGCCTCCGTCAGCGTGGTCACGATGCCCGGTGGCTGGCCAGTTCGGCGCGTCCAATGGATGCAGTCAGTCACGCGGATTATGAGTGCCGGGGAAGTCTTTCCAAAAGCCGAATTTTGCTCCAAACCGCCAACCCCTGGGCGTATTGGAAGCTCAGGCAGGTCCTCCGGGAATTTCAGCCGGATGTGGTAGATGTCAATATCTTTCTGACCCAGCTTTCACCGTTGATTCTGCCCCTCCTGCACCATTTTCCAACCTTGTATCGGGCCCACTGGTATCGGGCGGTCTGCCCGACCGGCACCAAAATGCTGCCTGATGGAAGTCTTTGTCAATTTCAGCCAGGATCGAAATGTTATCAATCTGGCTGTCTTTCGTGGCTGGATTGGGGATTGTTGATGGTGCAAATGAAACTTTTCAGGCGATGGCAATCCGCGTTTCAGGTCGTAGTCCCAATTAGCCAAACCACTCGACAGGAACTCCACCGCGGAGGAATCAGGACTGATGAACCGGTTGGATTGGGGGTTCCCGAGACTCCGTCCACTGCTGGTTGGTCGCCAATTCCAACCGTCGGTTTTGCTGGCCGCCTGGTTCCGGAAAAAGGCGCCGATGTACTCATTCATGCCGTTGCCAAAGTGCGGCAAACTATCCCAGAAGCCCAGTTGATCCTCATTGGAGATGGCCCGGAGCGCAAACACCTTGAGGAATTAACCAGTACACTTGGGCTTTCCTCAACCGTTGAATTTCATGGCCACCAGCCGCAACCAGTCATCAACCAGACATTGGGGCAGGTTTGGGTTCAGGTGGTTCCGTCACGATGGCCGGAACCGCTGGGATTGGTCGCCATGGAAGCCATGATGAGAGGTCGGGCGGTGGTGGCCAGTCGGTGTGGCGGACTGATGGAAATTGTGGTTGAGGGAGAAACCGGGCTCCTTGTTCCTCCTGGAAATCCGGATGCACTGGCTGCCGCCTTGTTGCAATTACTCACTCATCCTTCTTTGGCCCGGCGCTTTGGATCTCAGGGACGCAAGAAAGCTCTCCGGGAGTTTACCGATCAGGTTTATATTGAACAATCACTTCAACTCTATGAACAGCTTACGGGTTCATTTCCCAGGCCGCACAATTGATCATACCAGTTTGTAGTCAGGAGTTCGGTAGTTCACTAAATTCATTTCACTGAACAGCTTGACTGTTTCCTAAATCCCTTTGAACTTGCATGGACCAGTCCGTTCCCTTTTTTTCTATTATCATTCCCACGTATGCCCGCCCCCTCCGACTGGCAAAATGTCTGAGGGCGTTGAAACAATTGGAGTATCCACCTGATCGCCTGGAGGTCATTGTCGTCAATGATGGCGGGAACGAGCGGCTGGACGAAATCATTCAAGCAGGTGAGTTCGACTTTCAGGTGCGGTTGATCCATCAAACCAATCAGGGTCCCGCCAGTGCCCGAAACACAGGTGCCAGGCACGCAACCGGCGATTTTTTGGCGTTTGTGGATGATGACTGTGAACCAGCCCCAGAGTGGCTGCAGCACCTGGCCGCACAATTTCGTCAAACACCAGAGGCAATGGTCGGAGGACATACAATCAACCAGTTACCGCATAATCTGTATTCGACGGCCAGTCAGTTGTTAATTGATTACCTGTACGGGTACTATAATTTGCAACCTGGGAATAACCGTTTTTTCACATCGAATAATCTGGCGCTGGCGGTTCAAACTTTTCAAACCTTGGGGGGTTTTGACGCCACCTCTTTTCGCAACCCAGCCGGTGAAGACCGGGATTTGTGCGCTCGGTGGAATGCCCGAAACTACCCCATGGTTTATCTTCCACACGCCCACGTGGCGCATTCGCACGAACTGACTCTCAAAAGTTTTTGGAAACAGCACTTTACCTATGGCTGCGGCGCCTATGCCTTTCATCAAGCCCGAGCCCGGCGCAACCAGGAACACTTGAAGATTGAGCCTTTTTCATTTTACTGGAATCTAATCTTTTACCCATTTCGGCAGTATTCGGTCTGGTCAGCCTGGCGGTTTTCCTTGCTCTTCTTGTTGTCTCAATTGGCCAACACCAGCGGTTTTTTGTGGGAATGGAAATTGGGGCTGAAAAAACCAGGGCTGAGGGCTGGGGGCTGAAAACTCGCAAGCTCCGAGCAAAGGAAGGGGTGAAGGATGAGGGATGAAATAAAACCAATTCTTCAACCCAAAGTCTTCAGCCCTCAGCCCCAAGCCCTCAGCCCTGGTTTTCAGCCCTGAGCCCTGGTTTTTTCAGCCCGTTGTCTTCAGCCTGACTTCTTCAGCCTGGTGATTGTATGAGATTTTTTACCAAAGTTGTTCTGAGTGCAGTGCTTTTGGCGTTTGGGTTGGTCCCCGGTTGGGGTTGCCAGTTCCCTGAGCCATCTCAAGCAGAACCCGACTTTCCGATCTGGCAAGCTCCAACGCCACCAGCCAAAGGAAAAACCCGGCTGTTGCCCAAACCAGGCCGAGGTCACAATATCTTCAAAGGTGAAGCCGAACAATGGCTGGTCGAATATCTCACGCCTGACGAAGTCGAACTCGGAGACCCCGTGATTTCCACTTACTTGAACCAGGTGGTAAATCATCTGACCACGTTTTGTCCCGAACCAACCCGGCACTTTCAAGTGGTAGTGCTCGATGAGGACCTGCCAGACGCATTTTGCCAGGGAGACGGCAAAATTTATATCACGGTTGGGTTTCTAAAAATGATGGAAAGTGAAGATGAGTTGGCCGGAGTTCTGGCGCATGAGATGGGGCATGAGGCGCTGAAACATATTCCGAAGACACTGAGCCGCCAGTTGCTCTGGATGATCGGAACCACCAAAATCACGTCCCGCGAACAACTGAATTCAGCTCTTACCCGCCTGTCTGAAAAGTATCAAAAGATACCGGTGGCAGCATTTATGGAACGTCTGAGCGGTATCAGCCGGATGGATGAACTCAAAGCTGATCAATGTGCTGTCGCGACACTCTTTCGAGCCGGGTATAACCCACGGGCACTGATCACGATTCTGGCACGGGCGGAACGCTACCAAAAAGAAGCCTATGGAAAGGGTTACGGGAAAGCGAAATTTGTTCAGTTCTGGCTTGGTACTCACCCGCCGACCAGTTTTCGCAAACTGGCGTTCCAACTGGAACGCATGTTTATCAAGCTCCCCCCCAAAGACACACGTTATCCCAGTCAGGCATTTGAAGCCATGAAAGCGTTGCTTGAAAAAGCTGACGAAGAAGGGGAAGAAAAGGAAAATTGACCGGGTGACAAGGTGACTGGATGACAAGGTGACAAGGTGACAAGGCGACAAGACGACAAGGGTTTTACTATTTCGCTACTCGCTACCTCGCTACTCGCGCTTCAGGACAGGGCGACGAAGAGCAAAATCAAAATAAAGACAATCCCAATTGCCACACAAATCCCAATGATCATCATTTGTTGCCGTTTTTCATCACTGGTACTGGTGTTGACGGATTCAGTATAAGACGAGCGATAGGCCGATGATTGGACGGATTCAGCTCTGGAGACCGGGACATTGGCGCCGGTTCGATTTGGGGAAATGCTGATGTCTTCAGCCTTTTGACGTGAGCTGGTGGGGCTTGATGAAACTTTGCGCTGAGCAGCGGTCGTGGTCGCCGACCGGTCAGGAACAGGTGCCGTGGTAGGTTTTGGTGTGGTTTTCGGTGGTGGTTGAACGGGTTGGGTGAGTTGAGGCAGAGCGGCTGGAGTTGGTTTAAGCGAAGCGACAACCGGACGTGTTGCCAGCGGTTCAGATGGGGGTTTTCGATCCAGGCCACCCGAACTTTTGGCTGCCGTTTCAATCAATTCCTGTTGTGGAAGCAGGTCAAGCGGTTTCGTCGCCAGCGGCGAAGACCCTGGCGTCACCTGGACCTGGGTCGCGCCTTTACTCTGATTTTGGTAGGTTCGGACCGCCTGCTCAAGTTCTTCAGCCAGTTGGACGGCTGATTGCTGGCGGCGCTCCGGTTCCTTGCTCAGTGCCCGAAGGACAACTTTATCAATAATTTCAGGGATTTCTGGGTGGTCAACCCGCATCGAACGCGGCATTTCGTTGGCATGCTTGAGCGCCACGGCCACCGGAGTATTGGCGGTAAATGGCACCTGACCGGTGAGCATTTCATAGAGCACAACGCCAAACGAATACACGTCGGAGCGCGCATCCAACTCAGCACTCTGGCATTGTTCCGGCGATAAGTAATGTGGAGATCCAATGATGACGCCCTGGCGAGTCAGGTTTCCGCCTGTATTTGGGGCATCTTTGAGTTTGGCAATTCCGAAGTCGAGAACTTTTACGACTTCGCCCTGCCCGGGCCGTTCTTCAACCACAATGTTGTCGGGTTTGACATCACGATGAATCACGCTGCTGCGATGGGCGGCGTCCAGTGCGGCACACACCTGCTTTGCAATCATCACCGCCCGATCCAGACCTAATCGCTTTTCTTTTTCAAGAATCTCACGCAGTGACTGGCCTTTGAACAATTCCATGACAATGTAAATCACATTATCATCGGTAATTCCAAAGTCGGTAACGGTGACGGCGTTGGGGTGTTTGATGCGGGCAGCGGCCTGAGCTTCGCGTTGAAAGCGGGCAACAGCGGTTTTGTCGGCAACCAGGGTGGCGTGTAACACCTTGACAGCTAATGGGTTATCCATCATGACGTGGCGGGCTTCATACACGGCGCCCATGCCACCTTCACCGATTTTGGCTTTGATGCGATATTTGCCGTCCACCACGCGATTGATCAAGGGATCAACGGCTTGTGCTTCTAATACCTCTCCGTCAAATGGGCAAAAGACCATATGTTCCGGAAAGTTTCGTTTGCACTTATCACACTGCTTCATTGCAAATTGCCGCCTGCCATGCCACACCGCGACACAGCAATAGACGCCCCCTGCAGCCAAGGGGCGCAGACGAATATGGAAGTTTCAAGAGAAGAATCAACGCAAACTTCGGGAAAACGCTTAGAAACGAGAATGAAAAACGGATTGGTCTGATGAAACGTGGGGCACAAAGGCAAAACAGCCGGGTTTTGGTTTGTGCAGCTTGT
The DNA here is from genome assembly GCA_016208495.1 of Acidobacteriota bacterium. Lineage (NCBI taxonomy): Bacteria > Pseudomonadati > Acidobacteriota > Acidobacteriota bacterium. The sequence continues at coordinate 123,771 of JACQXX010000112.1, forward strand.
TGTTTTTGTGAGTTCCCTCAATGCGTGCAGGGTTTTCAGGATTGTTGAAGTTGAGGTTATGCGTGATGTTGTTTAATGACCAGGGCGAGTTTAGCGAAGCGATATGCCTTTGTCAAAAGGTTTGGAAACTGGCGTCAGTGCCAGATCATGACGATTCACACCCTCCCAATCCCAAAGACCGCCAGCCAATCAAGTTTCTAATCTGAATCAAAAACCTGGAGTCGGCGCAAATAGGTGACCAGCCCGACCAGATGGTGTTCGGTCTCAAGGATTCGGGCATCCGGTTCGGTTAAGCGATCCTCCCGGGTTGGTTGCCGTTTCAACTCTGGGGTTGGACAAAAAGCCAGCACGACTTGATTTGCCAGCATTCGCCGGGCGCCGCGCCGCGCCATAATGTGGTTATAAAGCCGCAGCCCATTCCATCCGACAAACACATTGGGCCCAGGAATAATCGTTGCCGCGGCGGTCACTGGTAAAATGAAGACGTTGAGCAGCACACCTTTGTCATGCACCAGGACTCGTCGCCGTAAAAACAACCGCCATTTTCGCTCAATAAACCGCTGACTGACCTCGGCGGGATAGACCAGTTCAATTTTGTCAGCCGCCAGTAATTCTTTTAGAAAAGATTCTGACGGATGAATATATTTTTTGAGATGCTCCAGCATCCGCCGGATCCACTTCCAGAGGGGACGTTGTGAAGTCTGAACCTGTACCATTGATTCCTGGTACGCCCCCTGAACCCAATTCCAGAAGCGATGTGTTTGATTGGACGGAAGTGACTGAAGGTCACTGTCATTGCTTCGCTTCGCCTGTGCAAAAAACACCCATTCCCGGCGATGAATATGTAAACAGTAAACACGCATGAACCACAATCGAATGAAGAATGAAGAATGAAGAAAGTGGTTAGTGGTTAGTGGTTAGTGGTTAGTTCCTGGTTTTTGGTTTTTGGTTCTTCTTCGAAAGTATTGATTTCTAACCACTAACCACTAACCATATTCTTCATTCAAAAGGCTGATCGTTGAAAAGCTTTAGCGCCGTTTTCAGACATCAACACCCAAAGGGTGTAGATGGCCAGCGGACTACAAATCAAGGCCCAAATGAGGCCCACAACCGAAAACGCGGATGGCAGTGCTGAAATAATGTTGATAATTGCCAGAATGATGGCCACGATTCGGGCCCAATTCTTCAATTTCATCACGCCCCAACCAACCAAAACCGTGAGAAATGACCAGACAATCATCACGGCCACCAAAACAACCACAATCAAGGTAATGACTCCGACCACACCAGCGGCGGCCACCGAATCCCCGCCTTTTCCTTGAGTCAGCAGGAATGATACCGCCCCGGCGCCAAAGAAAAAGAACACCACCATCAACACCAGCGAACCCAAGACACCAATCAGTCCAAAAATTACATGGAGAATTCCAACCAGTTTGATATGACCTTCCATAGGGCCCCCTTTATCCAAAAATGGCATCCAGTGCTTCGATAACTGATCGAACGCCGATCAATTCCAATCCTTTTGGAGCTTCCAGGCCAGCCAGGTTGCCTTTTGGCAAAATACATCGCGAAAATCCCATGGCGGCGACTTCCTTGATGCGGGCTGCGGGTTGACCAGTGGAACGAACTTCGCCAGCCAGCCCAACTTCACCAAACACCACGGTGGCATTGTCAACCGGCATATTTTTAAAGCTGGAGACAATTGCGGCGACAATACCCAAATCAACCGCTGGCTCATCGAGTTCAATCCCACCTGCTACGTTGACGAACACGTCATCACCAATGAGTTGCAGCCCAACTCGTTTTTCAAGCATGGCAATCAAGAGTGAGACCCGGTTTTGTTCAACGCCCTGCACCATCCGTCGGCCAGTGCCGTATTTGGTCGAACTGACCAGTGCCTGTAACTCGACCAGCAGTGGCCGGGTGCCTTCCATACAGGCGGTCACGACTGAGCCTGAAACATTGAGCGGGCGCTGCTGCAAAAACAATTCCGACGGGTTTTTGACCGGAATCAACCCCATATTGGTCATTTCAAACATGCCGAGTTCGTTCGCCGCACCAAACCGATTTTTTACCGCCCGGATAATCCGATGGTTATGGTGACGTTCGCCCTCAAAATAGAGCACAGTATCCACAATGTGCTCAAGGGTTTTCGGGCCTGCCAGAGTTCCTTCCTTGGTAATATGCCCAATCAAAAACACAGGAATGGTTTGTTGTTTGGAAAATAATAAAAACTGGCCGGCGACTTCGCGGACTTGTGACACGCTGCCTGGTGCCGAATCAAGTCGTTCGGAATAAGCCGTTTGAACCGAATCAACCACGATCATGGCGGGTTTGAGATTCCCCACCACATCAAAAATGCGTTCCAGGCAGGTTTCCGGCAGTAAATGCAGGTCGCCAGGCTTGAGCCCTAACCGTTCCCCACGCAATTTAATCTGGCGTTCGGATTCCTCGCCACTGATATAGAGCACCCGATGCCCGCCACAACTCATTTTTTCAGCGACTTCCAGCAGCAGCGTTGATTTGCCAATCCCAGGGTCACCCCCAATCAGCACCAGGCATCCGGGCACAATGCCTCCGCCCAAAACCCGGTCAAATTCAGCCACACCGGAAGACACCCTGGTGTCATCCTGGCTGGGTACATCGGTATAGCGTGACGGTTTTACCGGCTGGCCAATGGACCCGTACCCGGCAGCAGCGGCAGTCACCGGCGTGGACTTGGTTTCCCGCTCTTCGGCAAACGAATTCCAGGCATTGCAGTCAGGACATTTCCCCAACCACTTGCGTGACTGGTAGCCACATTGTTGACAGGAAAAAATGGTTTTGATTGGTTTGGCCATAAAATACCAGGGCTTGGGGCTTGGGGCTGGGGGTTTTGGAAAAAGACAAAAAGGACTTAAAGGATTCAAAGGACTCAAATTCGAAAACCCGGAACCCAGAACCCGGAACCCGGAACCCGGAACCCGGAACCCGGAACCCGATTTAAATATCATGCCGATAGGCCAGGGCCTTGTGCATGGTTACTTCGTCGGCGTAATCCAGGTCGCCGCCTACGGGCAGCCCCATCGCAATCCGGGTGACCCGGATTCCAGTGGGTTTAAGCAACCGACCGAGGTAATTGGCCGTGGCTTCCCCTTCGGTGGTTGGATTGGTGGCCATGATGATTTCTTTGACGTCGAGGGTTTTGAGTCGCTCAAGCAAACTGCGGATTTTCAATTCATCTGGCCCAATACCACGCATTGGCGACAAGGCACCGTGCAGGACGTGATACAACCCGTGATATTCGCCGGTGCGTTCAATCGCGAGCAGGTTGTGGGCTTCCTCGACCACACAGATCACCGTCTGGTCACGTTGTGAACCGCTGCAATACCGGCAAGGGTCAACATCCGTCAAATTGTGACACTGCGAACACAGCATAATGCGCTGTTTCACATCCACAATGGCATTCGCCAACCGTTCGACGTCATCATTTGAGGCTCGAAGGACGTGAAAAGCCAGGCGTTGAGCCGATTTGTGCCCGATTCCTGGCAGTCGTTTAAATTCATCAATCAATTTGGCAATAGGTTCAGCAAATTCAGGCATGTCTGTTTAGGGAGTCGGATGGAAATATCATACCACCAGGGTTCAGGGTTCGGGGTTCGGGGTTCGGGGTTCGGGGCCAAATAGTCCACGTTGAATGGTACCCGCCAGTTCCCCAGTCTTCATCGTGCGTGGGATCAGTCGCTTCATCGCCGAAACCCTGAACCCTGAACCCTGAACCCGATTTCAGTGGGATTTTATTTTCTTCTGGGTCCCTTAGGGCTCAGGGCTGGGGGCTGGGGCGAAGTTTTAGGGAACCACATTGAATCCCGAACCCCTCAACCCCATGAAAAAAAGTGGGGTGTGTCCCGCAAAATTTTTAAACCGGGAAATCACATCAACTTCAATTATTACATAGTACTAATAAATAGTCAAACCATTGAAAAATATGAATTTGACAGATGATTGACGACTGATCGAAGATGGGCTGGTGTTATACTATTTTGGAATGAACCCATGGTGGTAGCAAGAGGTTAAGTTGTTGATAGGATTGTATTTCCCTCAACCCTCAGCCCCAAATGGTGCTACATCATTCCTGGGAATTTCAGCCCTAATGATTCTGGATCCATTCCGCCCAGCATGTTGCGAACGTGTTGTTTCGCCACATCTTCGGCCCGGCGTTCCCCTTCATGCACCGCTGCCACAATCAGATCCTGCAGCATTTCCGAGTCACCTTCTTTCAAAAGGCTCGGATCAATCTTGACGGCGATCAGGTGCTTTAACCCATTCATGGTCACCATCACCATCCCGCCTCCAACTGATGCGGTAAGGCGCTCATTTTCAAGCGACTGGCGCATTTCTTCTTGCTTGCGCTGGGCTTCCTGCATGGCATTTTGCAGACCGCCAAGTTGTCCAAAATCAAAACCTGGAATCTTCATACCTTCTCCTCATTCTGGAAGTAAAAACTCGTTGACTCGAAAATGAAGAATGAAGAATTGAAAATATACCTCTGATCATTTCTTCATTCTTCATTCTCAATTCTTCATTCGCTTAGCTCATTGGAACAGCAAACTCGACAAACGGCTCGTTGTTGACGACTGACAAGGTGCTGATGTGATAGAGCAGCACGGCATCACGTGGAGCAGCAACTTCGGCCACGACTTCGCCAAAATGATTGCGAATCGAAGCAATCATCTGGCCTTCGGCAACCCGATCACCGGCTTTGGCCAGCATTCGTAACAGCCCTCCAGACGGCGCGTTAAGATAGAAGAAATTTGACAGCCGCTCAAAGGCAATCGGCATCAGGGTTTCTTCAAGCATCCGCAACACACTCATCACGCGCCGGACGCCGCGCTCATGGATGACAATCGCGCTTTCCTCAACCAGTCCCTGGCGACCGGATTCAACCAGCATGGCCGGTTTTCCCTGCAACGCCACGCTGTGATACCAGGTGCCGGCAAAGGCATTTCCTTCGCGCAATGGCTCTTCAACAATGAACGGCACTCCGAATGATTCGGCCATATTGCGGGTGGTCTGGTCCTGGTCAGGATCGCCGCCCCGGCGATAATAGAGGTGCGGCGTCAGGTCTTCGGGCAGGTCCCCACTGTGCAGGTCAATCAGCGCATCGGCAAGCGGCACTAATTCCGAGGTTAGCCCGTAGGCAAGGCGTTCGGTTTCAGAACCGTTCGGATTTCCAGGAAACATCCGGTTGAGATTTTTTCCATCCGCTGGATTGACAAAAATACCACGTCCATAAAAGCTCGGGACGTTGACGAGAGGCACGGCAATCAGGGTGCCGCGCAGTTGAAGCGGATTAAGCGCCTGGGTCAACCGCAACAACGCCTCAACGCCAGGGTATTCACTCCCGTGAATGGCCGCCGTGACCAGTAAACACTTTCCAGGACGTGCCCCGCTGACCACAATCACTGGAATCCCCAGCACTTCATCATTTTCCAGCAATACTTTGAGTTCGCCGTTGGTTTTCTTATTTCGTTCGGCCACTGCCGCCTGTATCCAGGCATTTTGCTCATTCGACATGGTTTTTAATCCTCATTTTTTAGTCAGTAGTCAGTAGTCAGTAGTCAGTAGTCAGTAGTCAGTAGTCAGTAGTCAGTAGTCAGTAGTCAGTAGTCA